>NZ_JAQMIL010000024.1:0-112275 GCF_029990105.1 Bradyrhizobium sp. Arg237L
CCCTGCGCGATGGTGTTACGGCTTACTTCGTGCTCTCCCCGGTGACCGGGCTTTCTTGCCACCGTCATCTCTCACGCGAACTTGTTCGCGCGAAAAACTTAGCGCCAGCGTCGGGGCGCCAGGACCACACACGACTTCGCCGTCCGCGGATGTTGCGTTCGTCTATCGCAACACCTGCAATGACGGGGTGAGTTCGGAATTACTTCTGAGCCGTCACCATCGGGCAAGCGCTGCTCGAGAGCGGTGGGAATGCGTCCTCGCCTTCGACGGTTGCGAGGATCCTGAAGACATCCGACGGGTCGGACACCTCGCTCGCCTTCTTGACCTCGGCGAGGTACATGTCGTGCACCATCAGGTTGTCAGCGCGAAGCTTGCCGTTTCGCGCGAAAGCGTCGTTAAAGGTGCGGCCCTGCAAATCCTTGACGACGGCGGCCGGATCCTTGGTGTTCGCGGCCTGGACCGATTTGATGTAGTTCAACGCGGACGAATACACGCCCGCCTGCATCATGCTCGGCGGTTTTCCCATCTTGGCGGCATAGCGCTTTGCGAATTCGCGCGTCCGGTCATCCATGTTCCAGTAGAAGCCAATCGTGGCAAGCAAGCCCTGCGCGCTCTTCAGGCCAATGCTTTGGATGTCATTGACGTCAATCAGCAGCGCGATCATCTGTTGGCCGCCGCTGGTGAGGCCAAATTCTTCCGCTTGTTTGATGCCGTTCTGAGTGTCCGCGCCAGCGTTGGCCAGTGCGATGACCTTCGCGCCCGAAGACTTGGCCGTCAGGAGGACCGAGCTGAAATCTGCCGTGTTGATCGGATGCGGCGCATGCCCCAGTGACTTCCCTCCGCCCTTGGTCACGACTTCCGTCACATCGCGTTCGAGCGCGTGGCCGAATGCGTAGTCCGCAGCAATAAAGAACCACGTGTCGGCTCCACGTTGGAGCAACGCTTTCCCGGCCACGTTCGCGAGTGCGTAGGTATTATATGTCCATTGGATGAAATTGGGAGAACATAGCTTTCCACTCAGATCCGCGGAACCTCCCGCGGATGTGATGAACATCTTGTTTCGATCCTTGGCGAAGTTCTGGACCGCAATACATACTGACGACACCGGCACGTCGAGGATGACGTCGACGCCATCCTGATCATACCATTGGCGCGCAATATTCCCGCCGAGGTCGGGCTTGTTCTGATGATCGGCGGAAATCAGCTCGATGGGTTTGCCCAGGACGCTGCCACCACACTCCTCGATCGCCAATTGGGCGGCCGCCACCGATCCCTTGCCGCCATTGTCTGCGAACAGGCCATTCATGTCCGTCAGGACACCGAACTTTAACGGCGTATCTCCCGCGGCGCGGACAATCGCCGGCGAGAAGACTGTGGCACCAAGGCCAGCAAGAAATGTGCGCCGTTTCATCTTTTCACTCCCTTTTTTGTTTTGCGGCAGTTTGCGTTGTCACTCACAGTTCTGCAAGTCATCCGTCAAGGGAAAGCAGAAGCAATCCACATGAGCGCCATCAGTCGCGCTGCTTTGACGCAACCGATCCGATGAGCAACAGAGGTGAGGGCGACTGAATGAAGCCGGCAAGGCCGTCGCCGAGATGCGCTGCGTCGTTCGATCAGGCGGCGTGGTCGCGGCAACGGTGTGGGATCATCTCGGTGGCATGCCCGGCATGCGCATGATGGTCGACACGGCGGCGGCACTCAGCGAAGCCGGGCGCGGGCTGCGGGCTCGCTATTGCTTCCAACCGATGATGCAGCCCGGCGAAATGAAGAGGACGTTTGGGGTCTCGTGGACATAAGGGAAGTGGAGCTGATGATCCGCATGGATTATGTCAGCTTCGACAAGCGATGCTGGATTCGAAGGCCGCGTTGTAAAAGCTCCATTCTTCATTGGAGTAATTCGGTAAGAAAGGTTGCCACTCCGCTGGAGTAAACGGACGAGTTCGGCGCGACCCTTCGCACGGGCTCGCAATCGACCTACTCCTGGCGAGCCTTGGATCGCTCGATATTATCATTGTGCAGCGGCGCCGAATATCGTCACTCAACTGCCGCCTGAACGTCACAATGGATCATCAAAGCGTCATTTCCTGAGCGGCCAATGAGCAGGAGCTGGGGCTATACACTCTACAGGGAGGGTGAGCCATGGCACTGGAATTCCGTACCCTCGACTTCCGCACCATCGACGGCTCCAACAACAATCTTGCCGATTCGACCATGAATCAGGCCGACACCGACTTTGCTCGGGTGGGGCCGGCGCATTTCGCCGATGGGTTCAACGAAATGACACCGGGGCCGAACCCCCGCGAAATAAGCAACATTGTCGTGGCGCAGGCGGACACCGGGGAGCAAGGCCCGCATTTGATGGACGACGCCGGCGTAGCGCTATCAGGCATGATGTATGCGTGGGGCCAGTTCATCGATCATGATCTGGATCTGCAAAAGCAGGGCACAACCACGGATATCTCGATCATGGTCCCAGCTGATGATGAGTTTCTGCCGGCCGGCAGTACCATCCCGTTGACGCGCGTAGCCATCGATCCTGCGACCGGTGTTGCCGGGCATCCGGCAACTGCCATCAACACGGTCACAGGTTGGCTGGATGGATCGCAGATTTACGGATCCGACGCTGCCACCGCAGCGAGCCTGCGGACCGCCGACGGTCATATGAAGATGTCGGCGGGGCAAAATCTGCCAATCGTCGAGACCGACCAGGGCAAGGTCTTTGCGGCCGGTGATGTGCGGGCGCAGGAGAACCCCGACCTGACGGCCTTGCAGGTCTTGTTTGTGCGCGAGCACAATTATCAAGTCGATCGCCTGCACGAGGAACATCCGCATTGGAGCGGCGACAGGCTGTACGAGACGGCCAAAGCCATCACCACGGCCGAGATGGTCAACATCACCTATAGCGAGTTCCTGCCACATCTGCTGGGTAAAGACGCCATTGAGCCGTACCACGGCTATGATCCTACGGTGGACGCGCGAATCACCGAAGAGTTTGCAGGTGCCGCGTTTCGCTTCGGTCACTCGATCGTCTCCGACGAAATCAGTGCGATCAGCAATCTAGGTGCCTTCACATCCGAGCAGACGCTGGCGGAATCGTTCTTTGAAGATACGGCGACGTTCAACGCTACGGGTGCAGATGGCTTGCTTCGGCATCTGTCGGGGGACCTTGCGAATCTGCTGGACGCCCGCATTGTCGATGGCTTGCGGAACTTCCTGGTCGATCCTCCGGACGGTCTCGATCTAGCGGCGATCAATATCCAGCGCGGCCATGATCTGGGGTTGGGCACACTGAACCAGACCCGGGAGGCGCTGGGACTTGCGCCGTATACCAGCTTCGATCAGCTCAGCTCTGATCCGAAGACGGCAGCGGCGTTCGAGAAAGCCTATGGTTCTATCGACGCCGTCGATTTGTGGGCTGGTGGATTGGCAGAGGATCATGCTGAAGGAGCCATCATCGGACCGACCTTCGGCAAAATCATCGGCGATCAGTTCACTGCATTGCGCGACGGCGATCGGTATTATTTCGAGAACCAGAACTTCGACAGCGAGACCCTGCATGAGATCAAGGGTACCACCCTGTCGGACTTGATCCTGCGCAACACCGATACCACGGCGATGCAGAGTGATGCTTTCGTTGCCACCGAGCGGCACAGCGGCACCCTGGGAGGAGTAGATCCGACCGGACAAGCGGCGGCCGAGGGCATGGCGCAGCTGGTGGTCGGATCAGCGGGCAAGGACACCCTGACCGGCGGGGATCTAGATGACACTTTGGTGGCAGCGAGCGGTCATATGACCATGACCGGCGGTGACGGTGCCGACACCTTTGTGTTCAACCTTGACTATCTCAAGGGCAAACACAACACCGCAACCATCACTGATTTCGATCCGAAAGTGGACAAGCTGCAACTTTTGAACGACGAATACGTCAAAATATCCTCCGACCATCACGGTGGAACACTGCTGCAAGTCGGCAACGAAACCATCGACTTGCTGGACGTCAAGCCGAATGAATTGCACCATCGAGACTGGGCATAAGACCAAAGGCCGCGTCGCCCTAAGTGGGCGGCGCGGCACCTCTCAATTGGTGAGATGACTCACCGTTTTTCGCATAGCGACGGGACCAATCGTGTCGCGTCCAGCACGGCGATCCAGCTAGCGATGATCATAGCCTCACAATTGCAATCCCTTGGTCGATAACGTCCGCGTTAGGACAAAATGCGAAGAACTCAGAGTGACCAAATCTAGTCCGCTCTGCCCACCAAGCGGACCGCAATGAGAGGTGTCGCCGCTTCGCTGATGGGCACACGACGAGGGTCAGCGTGCGCTCCGCAACCAACCCATCGGAAGCACTTCCAGCTGCCCGTCAACTTCAGCTATGCGTTTGGCTAGGCTCAATCACTGGTGGAGTTGCGTGGTTGGCCAGAGCACCGATTTCGCTCGGCGCGCTCTTGACCGCGACGTATTCGGCTGGAACGCGCATTTTGGGTCGAAAAGACGTCAAACCGCGAGTGCGCCCGAGTCGAAACCACGGCACGTCTGAACAGCAACTTCAACCGCGCGATCCGGTCACGAACCCATCGCCAGATCTCGGACGACGTTACCCATTCATGAAACCTGAGCCAGTTCCGATACAGGATCGCGAAGGCCGGAATCTGCATCAAGCGGTCACGCGTCAATCTGAAGAGCCGCTCGACCAGGGTAATCTTCAGAATTTCGCCTACCGCGATGGTCAGAGCGCCTTCTACAACATGGCCTGCGGAGACAAGAAACGCACCGATCGGCTTCACCGGTTCAAGGATGACGACTGGGACGGAAAAGAGAGCAAGCGCAGGGTACGGACGCAGGCTCGCAATCCAGGTGTTCAACGGACGCAGAATTTGGAGCCTTCCGATCCACGCTGATAGGGGAAGGGCCACTGATTCAAACACCACATCGGCGACGAAATAAACAGTGACGAGGACATAGCCCAGAAGTTTTAGTGCGCGCTTCATGGAGGTTGCTCCTCACTATAAAACGCAAGTGCTAGAAAAACAGTTCCGCTTTTTCCGAGGTCTCATGGGTAAGCTACGATGACTTTTCTCGTCCGTCGGGAATCGGTCAGGTCTTCATGCTGATCGCGAGCGCAACGGGATCCTGCGCCGGCAAGGTATTACACAAGTCGTTCTTGAAAATTGCCATCTCACCGAATGTAGGTCGGCTTCGGGTCACGACGGCAATGCGCTGGTTAAGCAGAAGATTCCGTTTGGTCGTCAGAAGCCGACATCTACGCCTTATGAGTACACGCATAGTTCGTAGTCCAACGAGCTACCGCGAAAATAGTGTCTTATGGAAGCTCTTTGACGTGGCCACTGCTATCAACAACGAGCGATACGACTTTGCCGTTCTTCGTGGCCTTGAAAGTAGTAATCTTTCCGGATTTCATTTCCCGGATTTGCGAATAGCCCTCGCGCTCGAGCTTCGCTGCAATCTCCTCCAGGCTCAGGCCATAGGCAGCCGAGATGGCGCCAATCATCGCTATGGCGCAAAGGGCGGGTTGATAGATTGATCGAGCCAGCATCAGTTCATCCTCTCGAATCCATCGTCGGGAAAGTCACGGACTGGTCCGGTCGCCTCACTTCGCCAAAACAAAAAAGGCGCCCCGTGTGGAGCGCCTTTCCGATCGTTGCGGCAGTGAAAATTTACTGCGAATAGTACATGTCGAATTCGACCGGGTGCGGGGTCATCTCGAAGCGTTCGACTTCGGTCATCTTGAGTTCGATGTAGGCGTCGATGAAGTCATCGTCGAACACGCCGCCGGCCTTCAGGAAGGCGCGGTCCTTGTCGAGGTTTTCCAGCGCTTCGCGCAGGCTGCCGCACACGGTTGGGATCGACTTCAGCTCTTCCTTCGGCAGGTCGTAGAGGTCCTTGTCCATTGCCGGGCCCGGATCGAGCTTGTTCTTGATGCCGTCGAGGCCGGCCATCAGCATCGCCGCGAAGCCGAGATAGGGGTTGGCCATCGGGTCGGGGAAGCGGACCTCGACGCGCTTGGCCTTCGGCGAAGCGGTGTAGGGAATGCGGCAGGAGGCCGAGCGGTTGCGCGCGGAGTAGGCGAGCAGCACCGGCGCCTCATAGCCCGGGACCAGGCGCTTGTAGGAGTTGGTTGTCGGATTGGTGAAGGCGTTGATCGCCTTGGCGTGCTTGATGATGCCGGCGATGTAGGAGAGGCAGGTCTCCGAGAGGTCGGAGTACTTGTTGCCGGCGAACACCGGCTTGCCTTCCTTCCAGATCGACTGGTGGACGTGCATGCCCGAGCCGTTATCGCCGTAGACCGGCTTCGGCATGAACGTGGCGGTCTTGCCGTAGATGTGCGCAACCTGGTGGATGCAGTACTTGTAGATCTGCAGGTGGTCAGCCATCAGCGTCAGCGTGTCGAACTTCATGCCAAGCTCGTGCTGGGCGGAAGCGACCTCATGGTGATGCTTCTCGACCTTGACGCCCATCTTGGCCATGGCGCCCAGCATCTCCGAGCGCATGTCCTGCACCGAGTCCTGCGGCGGCACCGGGAAGTAACCGCCCTTGGTGCGGATGCGGTGGCCCAGATTGCCGCCTTCATATTCGGTGTCGGAATTGGTCGGCAGCTCCGAGGAGTCGAGACGGAAGCCGGTGTTGTAGGGATTTGCGGAGAAGCGCACGTCGTCGAACACGAAGAACTCGGCCTCGGGGCCGACATAGACGGCGTCGCCGACGCCCATCGACTTCACCATCGCTTCCGCCTTCTTGGCGATGCCGCGCGGATCGCGGTTGTAGGGCTCGCCGGTGGTCGGCTCGAGCACGTCGCAGGTGATCACCATCGTCGTCTCGGCGAAGAACGGGTCGATCGTCGCGGTGACGGGGTCGGGCATCAGGCACATGTCGGACTCGTTGATCGCCTTCCAGCCGGCGATCGAGGAGCCGTCGAACATCGTGCCTTCGGCGAAAATGTCATCGTCGATCATGCCGACGTCGAAGGTCACGTGCTGCCACTTGCCGCGCGGATCGGTGAAGCGAAGATCGACGTATTTGACGTCGTTGTCCTTGATCGATTTCAGGACGTCTTTGGCGGTCTTCATGAGTATCCCTTTTGACTTTGCGGGTCGGTTTCCAGGTGAGCGACGTTGTTCTCGCTTGGGCCAAGTTCGCGCGATGATACAAACGAAATCAGGCCGCCAAAGGCAGCCTTATTCTCTTCTAGGGTCGCAAGATTTCGGATAGCACCGGGCTTAAATAGCGTCCAGCCCGGATTCGCCGGTCCGGATGCGGATCGCTTCCTCGATATTGGAAACGAAAATCTTGCCGTCGCCGATGCGGCCAGTCTGCGCCGCGCGGCGGATCGCATCGATCGCCTTCTCGACCAGGTCGTCGCCGATCACGATCTCGATCTTCACCTTCGGCAGGAAGTCGACGATGTATTCCGCGCCGCGATAGAGCTCGGCGTGACCCTTCTGCCGTCCAAACCCCTTGGCCTCCGTTACCGTGATGCCCTGAAGTCCGACTTCCTGAAGCGCCTCTTTCACCTCGTCGAGCTTGAACGGCTTGATGATGGCTTCGATTTTCTTCACTGAGGGCCTCCCGGGCATTTCCAGAATACAAAAGTGCAGGTTCGATGCGCGTGGCGCAATCAGTTCGATCCGTCAACTTCCGGCGGAGCCGGAAAACGCCCTTCACGGCCGTATAAGGCGGCCGTCCTGAGCGGCTTCCTCAAAAGCAGGGTCTATGCCAAGTTATAAATGTCCCTGATTTCGGAATGTTATCAGCCTTTTAACGGGCAGACGGACAAGGTTGGATCGAGCGCCCCATGATACCGAAGCCTGCGAAATAGGCAAACGGATGAATTGGTGTGCAATCATCGGCGGATGATCGACGCGAGCCGGGCGAGGTGCCTGTCGAAAAGGCTGATAGATTGAGGATTCAGCATGGAAATCCTGACCACGGCTGAAATGGAACGCGCCGACCGGCTGACCATTGCCGGGGGCACACCTGGCTTTTCGCTGATGATGAGCGCGGGGCAGGCGGTGGCCGAAGCGGCCATGGACTTGGTCGAGGAGGGGCCGATCCTGGTGGTGGCGGGCCGCGGCAACAATGGTGGCGATGGCTTTGTCGCCGCCGCCGAGCTTGCTGCACGGGGGCGGGAGGTCTCGGTCATCCTGCTGTGCGAGCGCGACAGCCTGAAGGGCGACGCGGCGCTGGCCGCACGCGGCTGGAAATATCCGGTGCTGCCGTTCAACCCGCAGGCGATCGGCAAGCCCGCGCTGATTATCGATGCGCTGTTCGGCGCCGGGCTCGACCGTCCCGTGAAGGGCGAACCCCATGAGATGATCGAGGCGGTCAACGCCCATGATGTGCCGGTGCTCGCTGTCGACCTGCCGAGCGGCATCAACGGCACCACCGGTGCTCCGATGGGGATTGCGATCCGCGCCACCGAGACCGTGACCTTCTTCCGCCGCAAGCCGGCGCATCTGCTCTTGCCGGGCAGGGTGCATTGCGGCCGCGTGCGCGTCGCCGATATCGGCATCGAGCCGAAGGTGCTCGAGGAAATCCGCCCGGCTACCTTCGAGAATGTTCCGTCGACCTGGCAGCACGCGTTTCCGGTGCCGAAGATCGACGGCCACAAATATTCCCGCGGTCACGTCCTTGCCGTCTCCGGCGACATCGCCGCGACCGGCGCCTCGCGGCTTGCAGCGCGCGGCGCGCTGCGGGCGGGAGCGGGCCTGGTGACGCTGGCCTCGCCGAGCGATGCGCTGGCGGTGAACGCCGCGGCGCTGACAGCGGTGATGGTGCGCGCGGTCGACAATGCGATCCAGTTCGCCGATCTCCTGAACGACAGGCGGCTGAACACGAGCGTGATCGGGCCCGGTGCCGGCGTCGGCCCACGCACGCGCGATTTTGTCCACACGGCTCTCGCGGCGAAGCGCAACCTGGTGCTGGACGCTGATGCGCTGACCAGTTTTGCGGATGCACCGGAACGGTTGTTCGAGGCGATCAAGGCATTGGACGGTGCAGAGGTGGTGCTGACACCGCATGAGGGCGAGTTCCCGCGGCTGTTCAGCGACATCAGCAACAAGCATCCCGGCCGCTCCAAACTCGAGCGTGTGCGCGCCGCCGCCGAGCGCTCCGGCGCGGTGGTGCTGTTGAAAGGACCTGACACGGTGGTCGCCGCGCCCGATGGCCGCGCCACCATCGCCTCCAACGCGCCGCCATGGCTCGCCACCGCCGGCGCCGGCGACGTGCTGTCTGGCATCATCGCGGGGCTGCTCGCGCAAGGCACGCCTGCCTTCGAGGGCGCCAGCATCGGCGCCTGGATGCACGGCGAAGCCGCGACAGAAGCGGGGCCGGGCCTGATCGCGGAAGACCTTCCCGAGACGCTGCCGGCGGTCTTCCGCCGGGTATATGACGGACTGGGGATTGAGTATTGAGGACGCCGTAGGATGGGTAGAGCGTAAGCGAAACCCATCGATTTGCATCCGCGGCGGAGATGATGGGGTCGTCCCGTTGAATGCGCCGGTCGGCTTGATCTTTTTGGTTTCGTAGTTTATAAAATACAGTGATCGAGCTCAAACAGACCGAGACTTTTCGCAAGTTGGCGCGCACGGCTCAGGGATCACCGCGCCCGAGCGCTGATCGCCTCGCGACTGAATCGACTCGCATATGGACATGCCGGCGATATCGAACCGGTGGGTGAAGGCATCAGTGAACTGCGCATTCACCATGGTCCCGGCTACCGCATCTATTTCCAGAAGCGAGGAAGCACGATCATTGTTCTGCTGTGCGGCGGTGACAAGAGCACGCAGGAGAAAGACATCAGATCGGCGAAGCGGCTGGCGCAAGAGTGGAACGAATAAGATGGCCGAGAAACTGACCACGTATGACCCGGCCGAAGACTTGCTTTCCGACGAGGGTATCGCCCTGTTCATGGAAGAAGCCTTCAAGACGGAGGACGCTGGCTATATCGCTCATGCTCTTGGTGTCGTCGCCCGCGCTAAGGGGATGACGCAGATTGCGAAGGAAACGGGGCTCTCGCGCGAACAGCTCTATCGTTCGTTTAGCACAAGCGGCAATCCGACTCTAAAGACGACCATCGCCGTCATGAAAGCGCTCGGGATCGAGCTGACAGCGAAACCCCACCATTGATCCCAACAGCGTCGTGGGACGGGTAGAGCGCTACGTCACCTGATATTTCGCGACCGCCGGCTCGTTCCATTCCAGCCCGAGGCCCGGGCCGCGGGCGGTGACGGCGCCGTCGATGACCTCGGCCGGCTTTGCCAGGATGGCGCTGGAGAGGTCGAGGAATTCGAGCCAATGCGCGGTCGGCGTCACCGCGAGCACATGGGAGCTGGCTTCCGCAAACAGATGGCTCGACATCGGGATCGAGGCGGCGTCCGCTTGCCCGGCGACCTGCAGCCAGCCGGTGACGCCACCGACCTTCATCAGGTCGGGCATGATGAAATCGCTGGCGCCGACCGAGATCGCCTCGGCAAAGCCGCGCGGGAACCACCAGTTCTCGCCGGCCTGGATCGGAATCGGCGAGTCCATTCGGACGATGGCGTGGCCGGAGAGATTCTCCTGCGGCACGGGCTCCTCGACCCAATGCAGGTCGTAGGGCGCAAGGCGCGCGATGCGGCGTTTGGCTTCCGCCGGATCGAGCGACTGGTTGAAGTCGATCATCAAGGCGATGTCCGGCCCGATGACGGCGCGCACGCCCTTGACCACGCGTTCGTCATTGGCGGCATCACCGTCGCCGCCCTTGATCTTGATGCCGCGAAAGCCCTGGTCGAGTGAGCGGCGGAGCGCGCGCTCGTCGGCTGCGGGATCGACCACGCCATAGCTGTCATAGGCGGGAAGGGGGCGCGCCGATCCGCCGAGCAACTCGACGACCGGCTTGCTCGCGACCTGTCCCAGCGCGTCCCAACAGGCCATGTCGAGGCCGGAGACAGCCATGCCGACCAGGCCCTGCCAGCCGAGCAGGCGGAACTTGGCGTCCATCGCCTTCATCAGGTCGAACGGGGCGACCGGCCGGCCGACGAGATCGCGGCCGGTCTCCTCGACCAGATGAACCAGTGGTTTAAGCGTGAGCCTGGTGTAGGCGAAGATGTAGGAACGACCGGTAACGCCCTGATCGGTTTCGATATCGATCAGGACCAGTGGCCCGGAATCGATCACGCCGAAGGCGTTCTTCACAGGACGCTTGAGCGGCACGACGACGGCTCGCGCTCTGATGCCGCGGATCGCTGGAACTGTTTGGCCCATGGTCGTTTCCCCTTGTTCTTATTCGACACTGTACCATCGCACGAGCCGTGGCGCTGCCCGGTCAGTCGCGACCTGTTCGATCAGGTAGCGGCCGGCATACTCGGCCAGGAACGCAATGCGCTGGGTCTGGCCGGGTTCGATCGCGAGTGTGTCGAGCCAGAACGGCTTCCAGCCGTCGTCGAGCCGGTCGAGCAGGCGGAAGTGATGGCCGTGGAGGTGGAAGACGGTGGTAATCGGCGCGCGATTGGTAAGCGCCAGCACCACCGCTCGGCCGGTCTTGGCGCGGAAGGCTGGTGGCGGGGAGGGGGTGAAGCTGGCCGGACGCGTCCAGTCAGCTGGCACCCCGACGACCAGTTCGAACCGCTGCGCATTCTTGAGGTCGAGCTGGGCCGGCAGGCCGTTGGGGGGAAGCGGCGGCGCCGATGGCAGCGGCGCTGGGCGGAGCGGGGCCTCGCCGGAGAGTAAGAGTCGTCCGACCGGGCGCGCCTCCTTGCCGTCATGGAGCAGGATCGATGCGCTTGCGACGGCATCGACATAGGCGTCTGCGCGGCCGCCCGGCGCCAACACGAGCGCACCGTTGCGCGCAGGAAACGGCTCGGCAGGCTGGCCGTCGATGGCCATGACGCGGACCTCGTGGCTTTCCAATTTCACCGCGAGCACAGTGCGTTGGGAGGCATTGATGAACCGGAGCCGCAGGCGCTCATTGGCGCGTGCTGAGAGTTCGAATGAAGTCCGGCCGTTAACGGTATAGACCGGCGTCGCATCCTTGGCCTCCGTCCCCGGCGCGATAGCGGAGCCATCCGGCCGCAGCCGCCATTCCTCGATCAAGAGCACCTCGTCGCGGTCGACGGAGATATGCTCGCGTTCGGAGACGACCAGTGGCTTTGCGCGCAGCGGTAGCGGTTGGCCGTCATTGAGGAGGCCGGGATCGAACAGGAATGTGCCGGCGTGGCGCAGTGGAAGCTGGAAGCCCTCCTTCGCCCCGGCGGCAAGCGGCGCCCGGGCGAGCAGGGGCTCGGCGGCCGGAGCGCCGTCGATTCCCCGGCAGTACAATGCAAGGGGTGCGGGAAGATCGTTGCCGAGCGTCAGCTCGATGGTCTCGCCGCGATTCGCCCTGATGTCCTCGCCTGGGAACGACCAGACCGGCGTAGCCGTGCCGCCCTGGCGCAGCACCAGGCTGTCGGGTCTCGCGGAAATGGCGAGTGAACGACGGGCTTGCGCCAAGGTTGCGGCGGGAAGGCCCGCTTGCAGCGCGGCGGCGCCTAGTCCGGCCAGCAGGGTGCGTCGATCGAGCTTCAGGAAAAGGCTTGCCATCGGCCCGATCCGGACCATTTTTGAACCTGTAAGTCCAGCGGCCATTTCGGCCGAGAGGACATGCGAAAAAAGCCATTTTTTTGCTGCGCCGGGGCGGGCTCATGCTATAAGCCGCCGCCCGCGGCATCGCGGCCGGAGATGATGCGCCAAGCGGGTGTGGCGGAACTGGTAGACGCGCTGGATTTAGGTTCCAGTGACGAAAGTTGTGGGGGTTCGAGTCCCTCCACCCGCACCAAGCGCTCATCCAGCGTTTGCATGATCCCTTTCTGGAGGGCCTGTCTCTGTGTTCGGGAGACAGGTCCGCCGAACCACCGGCGCAGGCGTTGAGCCGTGCGTCGAACCATTGACACAGTCGCGCCCGCAAAGGCGCGACAGGAGCGGAAGAAGAAGATGCAGGTCACCGAGACCCTTAATGAGGGACTGAAACACGAGTTCAAGATCAGCGTTCCTGCCACCGACCTCGATGCCAAGGCGGACGCGAAACTTGTGGACCTCAAGGACAAGGTCCGCATCAACGGTTTCCGTCCCGGCAAGGTGCCGGTCAGCCATCTGAAGAAGATCTACGGCCGCTCGGTGATGGCGGAGACCATCGACCAGACCATCCGCGACACCAACACGCAGATCTTCACCGACCGCGGCTTCCGCCTTGCGACCGAGCCGAAGATCACGATGCCGACCGAGCAGAAAGAGGTCGAGGAGTTGCTCGCCGGCAAGAGCGACCTGACCTACACGGTAGCGATCGAGGTCGTGCCGCCGATCACGCTTGCCGATTTCAAGACCTTCCAGGTCGAGAAGCCGGTCACTGATGTGACCGACGCCGATGTTGATGAGGCGATCAAGCGCATCGCCGATCAGAGCCGTCCCTATTCGGCCAAGAGCGAGGGCGCGAAGGCTGAGAACGGCGACCGCGTCACCATCAGCTTCAAGGGTACCATCAATGGTGAAGCCTTCGACGGCGGAACCGGCGAAGGCATCCAGGTCGTGCTCGGCGCCGGTCAGTTCATTCCCGGCTTCGAGGAGCAACTGATCGGTATCGGCGCAGGCGAGACGCGCACGCTGAAGGTCACGTTCCCGAAGAACTATGCCAGCGAAAAGCTCGCCGGCCAGCCGGCCGAATTCGAGACCACGGCGACCGCGGTGGAAGCACCCGGCGAAACCGTGATCGACGACGAGTTCGCCAAGACGCTCGGGCTGGAATCGCTCGACAAGCTGAAGGAAGCCGCGCGGGCGCGTTTGACAGCCGAGTTCGCCGGCGCGACGCGTCAGCGCGTCAAGCGCGCGCTGCTCGACCGGCTTGACGAGAACCACAGGTTCGAGGCGCCGCCGTCGCTGATCGACGAGGAGTTCAACTTGATGTGGAACTCGATCAAGGCGGAGATGGATTCCGCCGGCAAGACGTTTGCCGACGAGAACACCACCGAGGACGCCGCCAAGGAAGAGTACCGCAAGATCGCCGATCGCCGCGTGCGGCTTGGCCTCGTGCTGTCGGAGATCGGCGAGAAGAACAAGATCACGGTGTCCGATGACGAGGTCGGCCGCGCCGTGATCGAGCGCGCGCGCCAGATGCCGGGCCGCGAAAAGGAGGTCTGGGACTTCTACCGCAACAACGCCCAGGCGCTCGCCCAGCTCCGTGCCCCGATCTACGAGGACAAGGTGGTCGACTTCATCCTCGAACTCGCCAACGTGACCGAGAAAAAGGTCTCGAAGGAAGACCTGTTCAAGGATGAAGACGCCGAGAAAACTGCCGCGTAATCCCGGCACCTCGTGTTAATGATGAACGGCGAAACCGGCCCGGCGACGGCGTTCCGTCGCTAGGCGGGACCAGCCGAATCGGTTTGAGTTGCCGCGTTCGGACCTAGCCATCTGTGCGGTCTTGCCGCCGCGAAAATGGCGCATATCTGAGCGCAGCTTAACGCAGTCCTGCATCACGGGACGATCGTCCGTCCGGAACAGCCGGCGGCCGTTCGGCCCCGCCAACTCCAGGGGTAATCCCATGCGCGATCCCGTTGAAACCTACATGAACCTCGTGCCGATGGTCGTCGAACAGACCAACCGCGGTGAGCGCGCCTACGACATTTTCTCGCGCCTGCTGAAGGAGCGCATCATCTTCGTGACCGGCCCGGTCGAGGATGGCATGTCGACGCTGATCGTCGCGCAGCTTCTGTTCCTCGAGGCCGAGAATCCGAAGAAGGAAATCTCGATGTACATCAACTCGCCCGGCGGCGTGGTGACATCGGGTCTTGCGATCTACGACACCATGCAGTTCATCCGCCCGCCGGTGTCGACGCTGTGCACGGGCCAGGCGGCCTCGATGGGATCGCTCTTGCTCGCTGCCGGCGAGAAGGACATGCGCTTCACGCTGCCGAACTCGCGCATCATGGTGCATCAGCCCTCCGGCGGCTTCCAGGGCCAGGCCACCGACATCATGCTGCACGCGCAGGAGATCCTGAATCTCAAGAAGCGGCTGAACGAAATCTACGTCAAGCACACCGGCCAGACCTACAAGGCCATCGAGGATGCGCTCGAGCGCGACAAGTTCCTCACGGCGGAAGACGCGAAAGCGTTTGGTCTCGTCGACAAGGTGATCGATAGGCGTCCCGAGGATCCGGCTGCAGCGAAAGCCGCGTAGTCTTACGGGATCGCTTGCGCGATTTTTGCGTTGACGACAAAATCCCTGTCGGCAAACTCAGGCGATTGCGGTGCAGTATGCCCCAACTTGGGCAGAAAGTTCCGCTTTCGTATCGAGCTGTCGCGTGGCAATGTCGCAACGACCGTGCGTTTTCGACAGGTTATTTACGTGCGGAGGCTATAAATCACGGTATTGTCACGGTGCCCGGCAAGCCCCCGGTTAGCGAATTCTTGATAGTCGGATGACAGCATGGTTGGCTCTGACGTATCGGATGTAGTTGCGGGGGAGATTCGACTGAACCGCGATTCGCCGGATCAGTATTAAGTAGGGTCTTTTTTGGTACGGTTTTTGCTCTATCTACACCTAAAGCCCGGACAGTACCGGAATAGGTCGATGGAGCGACGGGTTCGAACGGCGGACGGAGATAAGAATGAGTAAGGTCGGCACGAGCGATTCCAAGAACACGCTATATTGCTCGTTCTGCGGCAAGAGCCAGCACGAAGTCCGCAAGCTGATCGCGGGTCCCACCGTTTTCATCTGCGACGAATGCGTTGAGCTCTGCATGGACATCATCCGTGAGGAGAACAAGTCCTCGCTGGTGAAGTCGCGCGACGGCATCCCGACTCCGAAGGAAATCTGCAAGGTGCTGGACGATTACGTCATCGGCCAGAGCCATGCGAAGAAGGTGCTGTCGGTTGCCGTGCACAATCACTACAAGCGGCTCAATCACCAGACCAAGCACAACGACGTCGAGCTCGCGAAGTCGAACATCCTTCTGATCGGTCCGACCGGCTCGGGCAAGACGCTGCTCGCGCAGACGCTGGCGCGCATCCTCGATGTGCCTTTCACCATGGCGGATGCGACGACGCTGACGGAAGCCGGCTATGTCGGCGAGGACGTCGAGAACATCATCCTGAAGCTGCTGCAGGCGGCCGACTACAATGTCGAGCGCGCACAGCGCGGCATCGTCTACATCGACGAGATCGACAAGATCAGCCGCAAGTCGGACAATCCCTCGATCACGCGCGACGTGTCGGGTGAGGGCGTGCAGCAGGCGCTGTTGAAGATCATGGAAGGCACGGTGGCTTCCGTCCCGCCGCAGGGCGGCCGCAAGCACCCGCAGCAGGAATTCCTCCAGGTCGACACCACCAACATCCTGTTCATCTGCGGCGGCGCCTTCTCCGGGTTGGAGAAGATCATCTCCGCACGCGGCCGCTCGACCTCGATCGGCTTTGCCGCGCAGGTGCTCGCTCCGGAAGATCGCCGCACCGGCGAGATATTCCGCCACGTCGAACCGGAGGATTTGCTGAAGTACGGCCTGATCCCGGAATTCGTCGGCCGCCTGCCGGTGGTCGCGACGCTGGAGGATCTCGACGAGACCTCGCTGAAGAAGATCCTGACCGATCCGAAGAACGCGCTGGTCAAGCAGTATCAGCGGCTGTTCGAGATGGAGAACATCGAGCTGACCTTCGCCGACGAGGCGCTTGGCGCGGTCGCTCGCAAGGCGATCGAACGCAAGACCGGCGCGCGCGGGTTGCGCTCGATCCTGGAGAGCATCCTGCTCGAGACCATGTTCGATCTTCCGGGCCTCGAAGGCGTGGAGGAGGTCGTGATCTCGCGCGAGGTGGTCGAGGGAACGGCCCGTCCGCTGTACATCTACGCGGATCGTTCCGACCGCGCCGTCGAGAGCAGCGCAAGCGCCTGATCGCGCTTGCCGGCCGCGGCCGGCGGATGAACGAAAATACCGATGGCTGCCGGGATTCCCGGTGGCCATTTCGATGTAATTAATTCTGCGCGTTTAGTCCGGATTTTCCGGTATTTCTAAGTACTTGACACCCCCATGGCCGATAGCCACCTAATGCTGTCGGTGATGAAAATTTACGTCTCAAGATTCGTCATCCGAAATCCGGAACGAGAAGCGGCCGAGGGCCGAACGACATTCGGATCATACAGGCACCTTGTGGTGGTTGCGCAAGCAAGCGGGCCGCGTGCAAGGGGGCACAACGAAAGGAATAGGCCATGACAACCTCAAAACCCCGGCCATCGATTGTCTACGGCGAAAGCCATTCTTATCCGGTGCTGCCGCTCCGTGACATTGTCGTCTTCCCGCACATGATCGTGCCGCTCTTCGTCGGCCGCGAGAAGTCGATCCGCGCTCTTGAAGAAGTGATGAAGAACGACGCGTTGATCCTGCTCGCGACGCAGAAGAATGCGTCCGACGACGATCCGGCGCCAGAGTCGATCTACGAGACGGGGACGCTCGCCAGCGTGCTGCAGCTCCTGAAGCTGCCCGACGGCACTGTGAAGGTGCTGGTCGAAGGGCTTGAGCGCGCGCGCGTCGAGAAATACTCCGACCGCAGCGAGTACTACGAGGCGACCGCGGTCGCGCTCGCCGACACCGACGCCGATTCGGTCGAAGCCGAAGCCCTGTCGCGCTCGGTCGTGTCCGATTTCGAGAGCTATGTGAAGCTGAACAAGAAGATCTCCGCCGAAGTCGTCGGCGTTGTTCAGGGGATCACCGACTTCGCCAAGCTGAGCGACAACGTCGCTTCGCATCTGGCGGTCAAGATCGCCGATCGCCAGGCCATCCTGGAGACGCTGTCGGTCACCCAACGCCTGGAGAAGGTGCTGGGCCTGATGGAGAGCGAGATCTCGGTCTTGCAGGTCGAGAAGCGCATCCGCTCGCGCGTCAAGCGCCAGATGGAGAAGACCCAGCGCGAATATTACCTGAACGAGCAGATGAAGGCGATCCAGAAGGAGCTCGGCGACGACGAAGGTCGCGACGAGCTGGCCGATCTGGAAGAGCGCATCAACAAGACCAAGCTGTCCAAGGAAGCGCGCGAGAAGGCGCAGCATGAGTTGAAGAAGCTGCGTCAGATGTCGCCGATGTCCGCGGAAGCGACCGTGGTGCGCAACTATCTGGACTGGCTGCTGTCGATCCCGTGGAACAAGAAGTCCAAGGTCAAGAAGGACCTGGAAGCCGCGCAGGCGGTGCTGGACTCCGACCATTACGGGCTCGAGAAGGTCAAGGACCGTATCGTCGAGTATCTCGCGGTGCAGTCGCGCGCCAACAAGCTGACCGGACCGATCCTGTGCCTGGTCGGGCCTCCCGGCGTCGGCAAGACCTCGCTTGGCAAGTCGATCGCGAAGGCGACGGGGCGTGAATTCGTGCGCGTCTCGCTCGGCGGCGTGCGCGACGAAGCCGAGATCCGCGGTCACCGCCGCACCTATATCGGCTCGATGCCCGGCAAGATCATCCAGTCGATGCGGAAGGCGAAGACCTCCAATCCGCTGTTCCTGTTGGACGAGATCGACAAGATGGGCGCCGACTTCCGCGGCGATCCGTCATCGGCGCTGCTCGAGGTCCTGGACCCCGAACAGAACTCGACCTTCAACGACCACTACCTGGAGGTCGACTACGACCTGTCCAACGTGATGTTCATCACGACCGCGAATACGCTCAATATTCCCGGACCGCTGATGGACCGCATGGAGATCATCCGGATCGCCGGCTACACCGAGAACGAGAAGGTCGAGATCGCGCGCAAGCACCTGATCCCGAACGCGCTCTCCAAGCATGGTCTGGATTCCAAGGAATGGTCGATCGACGACGATGCGCTTCTCTTGATGATCCGCCGCTACACCCGCGAAGCGGGCGTGCGCAACCTGGAGCGTGAGCTCTCCACACTTGCCCGCAAGGCGGTGAAGGAGCTGATGATCTCCAAGAAGAAGTCGGTCAAGGTCACCGAGAAGAACATCGAAGAGTTCCTCGGCGTGCCGAAGTATCGCTTCGGCGAGATCGAGAGCGAGGACCAGGTCGGTATCGTCACGGGTCTGGCCTGGACCGATGTTGGCGGCGAGCTGTTGACCATCGAAGGCGTCATGATGCCCGGCAAGGGCAAGATGACCGTCACGGGCAATCTGCGCGACGTCATGAAGGAATCGATCTCGGCGGCGGCGTCCTACGTCCGCTCGCGCGCGATCACCTACGGCATCGAGCCGCCGCTGTTCGACAGGCGCGACATCCACGTGCACGTGCCCGAGGGCGCGACGCCGAAGGATGGACCGTCCGCAGGCGTGGCGATGGCCACCGCGATCATCTCGGTCATGACCGGCATTCCGGTCCGCCACGAGGTCGCGATGACCGGCGAAATCACGCTGCGTGGCCGCGTGCTGCCGATCGGCGGCCTGAAGGAGAAGCTCCTGGCTGCCGCCCGCGGCGGCATCAAGACGGTGCTGATCCCCGAGGACAACGCCAAGGATCTCACGGAGATTTCCGATGCGATCAAGGGCGGCATGGAGATCATCCCGGTCTCCCGGCTCGACGAGGTCGTCGCCAGGGCGTTGGTGCGGGTGCCCACACCGATCGTCTGGGAAGAGGAGACCAAGGTCGACGTCAAACCCGACACCGCCGAAGAGACCGGCGGCCTGACGGCCCACTGACCGGACCGGATTGCTTGAACAACGAACGGCGCCTTCGGGCGCCGTTTTTGTTTATGGGAGTTTCGCTCGAAGATGCCGCAGGATAGGGAGCAGGCGGAGAGGAGGGCGCCATGAAGATCGACGGACAATGTCACTGCGGCTTCGTGACGTTTGAGGCTGATATCGACCCGGAGCGGGTCTCGATCTGCCACTGCACGGATTGCCAGACGCTGACCGGCTCGCCCTACCGCGTCACCGTGATCTGCGCCGGCGACGCAATACGCCTCACGGGCAAATCGCCGAAAATCTATGGCAAGCCCGGCGACAATGGCCGGATCCGCTTCCAGCATTTCTGCCCCGAATGCGGTTCCCCGCTGTTCACGAGCGGCGAGGACGGGGGCCCCGAGGATTGGGGTATCCGCTGGGGCAGCATCCGCCAGCGCGACCAATTGCAGCCGCGGCGCCAAATCTGGTGCCGTTCGGCCGCGCCCTGGATCAACGATCTCAAGGCGTTGCCGGGACTTCCGACTGAATGATGGACCCCACCTTGCGCCTCGGGGCAGGGCGAGGGTAAAGAAGCGGGCGAGGGCGGCTAGCTCAGCTGGTTAGAGCATCTCGTTTACACCGAGAGGGTCGGGAGTTCGAATCTCTCGCCGCCCACCACAGCCCCGCTGCCCGCGCTGGGATTTCAGGGGCCAGGTAGCTCCGGAACAGTCATGTTGGTCGATTTGGCCTCCGACAAGAAGGCGTCGACGGCAAATTGGGCAAGCGGCGCGAGGGATTCCCTGATCTGACAAAGCTCGGCGAGTGTGAACGTCTTTAGCTGGCCCTCGGTAATCGTCAGCTCTTCAGAACAAATCGATCGGACGATAAATATCTCGGCGTGAAAGTTGCCACCGGTAATCGGGTGGTTTGAACCAACGCAGCGAGCGAGATGCTGGAAGCTCTCTGCCGGCAGACGGCAGCCCAGTTCTTCGTGGATCTCACGGGCGATACAGTCCCTGAAAGTCTCATTGCCTTCGCGTCGGCCACCAAAAAGGCTGACCTTGCCGGGATCAACGATACCGGGCTTGTCGTCGCGCAATTGCATGAGAAAGCGACCATCTGTATCGATCACGATGGCCGCGGCGCCTTCTCTCAAGCTCATGATGATCCTCGCTGGCACATTACCCATAATGTCGCCAGCACGGAGCCGCAACGGCTGCATTTCATCAGATGGGCAAGAATAGCGCATCAGTCCCGATTGAGCTCGCGCGAATGCGCTTCGATCGTGCGATGCAGGAATTAGACAAAAAGATCCAAGAGAAGAGGCAGGCTGAGCGAGCGCAACGCGAGAGGGAAAACCTTATACGCAAATCAGAGAAGGTTGCGGAGCGCAAAGAGGCGCGTATGGACCAGCCTTCGCCCTGCGGGCTTCGGCTCGGCGAGCCGGAGTACGTAGGGCGAAGACTGTCGCGCCGAAGCTCGCAGAGCAAAGGCGGACTGGTTTGGTTAGCAAGTGAATCTTCGAGCAAGGCGCCGCTCAACGAGCGACGCAAGCTCCGCCGATCTCACGCCGTCTTCGTGAACATCGTCAGGACACCGTCGGCGATGTTGATGGCAACGACTTGCGACGACGTCACGCCCTTGGCCTTGAGCGCGGATACCGCCTGCGGCGTCGCGTCGATGGTCTTCCGAAGTGACTGCATGTCCTCATCGCTCGTCTGCGAGATGATCTCATCGACTTTCGAGCGCACAGCCGGCTGCAGTTCCTTGACGTCGACAACCTGTATGGTCCGTATCACGGTGCCGGGCTGAGACTGAGCGGGCGGCGACTCCGCCCCACGTTGCGAGGGAGTTCCCTGCGCCAGCACCAAAGCCGGTGTTCCGAGGCAGAGAGCTGCAATGATGGCGGATGCCGTAAAGATGCGCATGGTCATGCCTTTCCAGGTTGAAGACCAAACAGCTACTATCCGTGAAATCTGGTTGGCATCTGCTTTTCATGTGGCCATTCAGTGAAAGCAATGCGGCCTCAATGCGCGGCGCTGCGCTCGCCGGAGGATTGGCGATGCGACCAACCGGGTGATATCATTGCGTGAAAACCCCGGGGAGTTGCCCATGCGAGTCTTTGTTGCCGCCGTGATGATCGCGCTGATGGCCGGATCGGCGTTCGCGCAGAATGCCGTGCCGCAATATGGCGACGTCGACAAGGACAAGAGTCCGTCGCAGAAGGAGGAAGAGCGCAACGCCGAGCGCGCCTACAAGAGATCGCTGCGCAACATTCCCGACAAGGCGGGGCCCAGCGATCCCTGGGGCGCCGTGCGCAGTGACAACGCGGCCCCTTCGGCCACCAACACGACGCAGAAGAAACCCAAGACCGGCAGCGCCGCGAAGCACGCGCCGCAATGAGATATTTCGTCTGCAAGCTTGTTCCGCCGCGTCCGACCTTTCCGCAGGACATGACACTTAGCGAGGCCGAGATCATGCAGGCTCACACGGCCTATTGCGGGGAACTGCTGCGGGCTGGCAACGCGATTGTGTTTGGCCCGGTGGCTGATCCGGCCGGCGTCTGGGGGGTAGGCGTGCTACAATTGCCTGACGATGCCGAGCCGCAGACCATTCTCGCCAACGATCCCGTCATGAAGGCCGATGCCGGCTTCACCTATCAGGTGATGCCGATGCTGCATGCTGCGACGAAAGAGACCTGCTGATGGACGCCGCCCTTGGCCACGAGCAAAACGCCGACCAGATCGCCTACTGGAACGGGCCGGGTGGCCAGCGCTGGGCCGACCGGCAGGCGGCGCAGGACGTCCTGCTGGCTCCGGTCCTCGACATCCTGATCGATCGCGCCAGGCCGAAGACAAGCGAGCGCGTCATCGACATCGGCTGCGGCAGCGGCGCGACCACCGTCGCGTTTGCAGGGAAGGTCGGGCCGTCCGGCCACGTGCTCGGCATCGACGTATCAGGCCCGATGCTCGAGCGGGCGCGGCAACGCGTGACGCCGGGATTGTCGCTGCAGTACGCGCTCGCGGATGCAACGGTGTACCCGTTCGCTCCCGCAAGCTTCGACCTGTTGGCGTCGCGATTCGGCGTGATGTTCTTTGCCGATCCCGCGGTGTCGTTTGCGAATATGAGGAAGGCGCTGCGATCGTCAGGGCGGCTTGCGTTCATCTGCTGGCGCGAGCCGCGCGAGAATCCATTCTTCATGGCGCCGTTGCAGGCCGCCTACAAACACGTGCCGAAATTGCCGCAGCAGGGGCCCGAGGATCCCGGGCCGTTCGCGTTCGCCTCGGAAGAACGTGTGCGACGCATCCTCGGCGCGGCCGGCTTTACGAATGTGGAGATGGAGCCGTGCCCGCTCTCGCTCGATGCCGCGATCGGCGGCGGCCTCGATGGCGCCGTACAAGGCGCGCTCGAGATCGGGCCGGTCAGCCGGGCGCTGCAGGATCAGCCACCTGAACTCCGCGCCGCTGCCGCCGGTGCGATCCGCGAGGCGCTCGCGCCGTTCGTCAAAGGCAATTCGGTGATGCTGCCTGCCTCGATCTGGATCGTGACGGCGAAGGCTTCGTAGCAGCCCACCGTCATTGCGCCCTTACCGTCATTGCGAGGAGCGACAGCGACGAAGCAATCCATGCTTCCGCGCATGTGGAAGGATGGATTGCTTCGCTGGCGCTCGCAATGACGGGGGAGAAAGCTTGCGTACGTAACTGCTACGCCCGCTCTTCCCAGATCATCGCGAGATGCACGATGGTCTGCACCGCCTTTTCCATGTCCTGCCGGCTCACCCATTCCAGGCGCGAGTGGAAGGCGTGCTCGCCGGCGAAGATGTTGGGGCAGGGCAGGCCCATGAACGAGAGGCGCGAGCCGTCGGTGCCGCCGCGGATCGAGGTCTTCACCGGGGTCAGGCCGGCGCGGCGGATGGCTTCGCCCGCGTAGTCGACGATCTCGGGGTGACGGTCGATCACTTGCTTCATGTTGCGGTACTGCTGCTTCACCTCCATGCGGTAGGTCGAGCGCGGATAGGCCTTCATCACGTCCTTGACGATGGCCTCCAGCAGCGCCTCCTTCTCCTTCAGCCCGGCTTCCGTGAAATCGCGCACGATGAAGTCGAGCCTGGCCTGCTCCAGCGCGCCCGAGATCGCGATCGGATGCAGAAAGCCTTCCTTGCCTTCGGTGGTTTCCGGCGAGCAGGTGGTCTTCGGCAGCCGCTCGACGATCCCTGCGGCGATCTTGATCGCGTGCTCCATCTTGCCCTTGGCGAAGCCGGGATGGGTGGAGACGCCTTCGATCGTGATGCTGGCGCCGTCGGCGGAAAAGGTCTCGTCCTCGATATGGCCGGCGGTTTCGCCGTCGATCGTATAGGCGAAATCTGCGCCGAGCTTCTTCAGGTCGACCTTGTCGACGCCGCGGCCGATCTCCTCATCGGGCGTGAACAGGATCTTGATGGTGCCGTGCTTCACTTGGGGATTGTTAACGAGGAAATGGGCGGCATCCATGATCTCGGCGACGCCGGCCTTGTTGTCCGCTCCCAGCAGCGTGGTGCCGTCGGTGGTGATGATGTCATTGCCGATCTGGTCGGAAAGCGCAGGATGCTCGGCGGCCCGAATCACCTGCGCGCGGTCGGCCGGCAGCACGATGTCGCCGCCGCGATAGTTTTTCACGATCTGCGGCCGCACATTCCTGCCGGTGCAGTCCGGCGAGGTGTCCATGTGCGAGCAGAAGCAGATCACCGGCACCTTCTTGTCTGATGTGGCCGGGATGGTCGCGTAGACGTAGCCATGCTGGTCCAGATGGGCGTCGCCGAGCCCCATCGCCTGCAATTCCGAGACGAGGAGGCGGCCGAGATCCTTCTGCTTCTCGGTGGAAGGGCAGGTTGGCGATTCCGGATCGGACTGGGTATCGATCACGACGTAGCGCAGGAAGCGCTCGGTGACGGTGTGTTTGAAATCAAGCGTTGGAGCTAGCATGGTGACCGCAAGTCCAAGAGGGGGACGAGAGAGGGATTGGGCTGGCTCTATAACAGAAAAGCGCCACTCCGGGGGCCGCGTCGATGAGCCGGAATGGCGCTGACTGAACGAAGGGCTTGGCCGATCACTTGGCCGATCAGATGGCTTCCTTGAGTTCCTTCGAGGGGCGGAAGGCGACCTTCTTGCTGGCCTTGATGTGGATCTGCTCGCCGGTGGCGGGATTGCGGCCCATCCGGGCGGCGCGCTTGCGCACCTGCAGGATGCCGAGGCCGACGATGCGAATGCGCTCGCCCTTCTTCAGGTGCTTGGTGATTCGCGTCACGACGTCGGTCAGGATGCTTTCGGCCTGCTTCTTGGAGAGTTCCTGGTCTTCGGCGATCGCCGCCGCCAGATGCTTCAGGGTGATGGTCGCCGGGGTCGCTGCTTTCTTCGCCATGTGTGGCCCTCCTCGTGATGAACGGCTTAAAGAAGCGTTTTCGAACGAAGCGGATGCTGAATCGTTGGGGAAAACGCGTCGACGGGAGATCTGGAGCCCTTGGGGGTCTCGATGGCGAGGGTCCAGGAAACCCTGACATTTCAGGCCTTATTCGATTCGGACCCTGACTGACTACGCCGTTTCGCCCGAAAATCGGCCACTTCCCGCATCGAAACCGCAAAACCGCCAAACGTCGCAGCTACGAAACGGCTGTGCGAATTGGTCCGTTCGCAACAACTGAAGCCGCCGAGTTGCCGGCGGGAAGTTTGGCGAAGGGGACGGATCGAAAGTCGAGCGCGGAGCTAACTGTTTGAAACACATCGCCAAAATGGCGCGAGAGACGGGGCTCGAACCCGCGACCTCCGGCGTGACAGGCCGGCGCTCTAACCAACTGAGCTACTCCCGCGTGATGCGCAATTCCGCGAGACGTGGGGGACTTAAAGGGGCGGTCTTTTGAAGTCAAGGACGTTGAGATTCCCTGGGTCCTGCAGGGCTTTGCAGTGTGTTGATGGGGAATCAGCGGTGCTGCACGGAAGGCTCCGCGTTTCCTGCCTCGAGGCGACTCGCCGGGTTCCATCAGATGGCAGGCCGGAAGCTGTTCCGATCAGAGGCGCTTGGAGGTGCCATCGTATTGCCACAAGCATAGAGCGAATTTACTTCGAGTAGCGACCGGCGCGTGCCGCTACCTTTGGAATTGCGAGACCTGTCATGGAGTCGATATAGAACTGTTCTGAGAACTCTTCTGATTGAGCTTCGACACTATCAGTTTCACGAGGGCCGGGCTTTGCAATCGGTATTGTTCGCCATACTGCTGTCCGCGGGGCCGATTGCGGTGCTCGCGCACGGTTTCGCCGGGACCGGCTCGACAATCACCGGTCTGCTGATGGCCGCGCCAATTGCTGCGCTCCTTCTTCTGGCGAGATGGCGTGAATTCAGGCCCGACATTTGCGACGTGCTGTTCGTGCTGTTTTGTTGCGGCATCGCGCTCTCGTTCGCAGTCAACGGCGTCGCTGCGCCGAAAGAGGCCGCCCTTCTGGGGTTGTCGCTCGCGGCCTATCCCGCGGTCAGGGTGAGCTCCCGTTGTGGGCAAGTTCCTCAAGCCTTCGTGGTCGTCACAGGCGCGATCGTGGCGGTCGGAGCCGTCGTCACCCTGGTGGCGCTGCTTGGTCAATGGAACGACCACCATGGTAAGCCGCTGGTCTTTGACGAGTACGACGCTGCGCCGGCGCAATTCACGACAGCGCTTGGCTTGCTGCTTCTGGCGCTGGCCTGCACAGAACTCAATTGGCGACGGACTGCATGGATTTCGATCCTCGCGGCCGTGCCCCTGGCCATCTTCGCGGCGTCGATGGTACGCTACTCCTTCATCGTGATCGTGGTGGCGCTGCTCGCAGCGATGTTGGTTGCCAAGGCCGGCCAGCGCAAATTCATTGCTGTGATCGTGTGCGTCACGATCGCTTCGGTTGCGCTTGGCGCAGTCGTCAGGTCATCAACAACGCTCAGATTCGCCAAGCTCGCCGAAGCGGCGTTGGGTTTTCAGGTTGCGGAGCCGGGTAACGATGAATCGCCGGCGCCGCCGGTTTCGCCGCCGGCAAGTGCACTGCCAGCCCCCGCCGCATCAGGCCGCGTTGCTACCGAGGCGGCTCCGCCAGTGCCAGCGCCTCCGCCTTCGCAAGCTTCCTGTCCTTCGATCGACCCGGACAATTCGATCATCATCCGGCAGCAGCTCTACAAGGACGCCTTCGCGTTGCTGCCGGAAGCGGGGCTGACGGGACTGGGACTGGACGGTTTCCCCCAGCGGTCGTGCCTGAAAGGCTTCCAGGTTCACAACTCGATCCTGCAGGCCATCATCGAATTCGGCTGGCCGGCGGGTATCTTCCTCATCCTGTTGCTCTATCACGCGATGGGAACGCGGATGTTCTCGCTGGCGAGGATCAATCGCGAAGCCCGCTTCGTGCTGTGCAGCCTGGTGTTCACGCTCATGCTGAGCATGGCGCATGGCAGGATCAGCAGGGACCTCGCATTGTTCCTGTTTCTGGGATACGCCGCAAAGCTGCGAAGCAGTGCGCTCGATATTGAAGAGCAAGCCTGGGTATTCGGAGACGGTCCGATCAGGACCATTCCGGCACCGGGCGTCGGCGCTCGCTTGAACGCCGCCTGACGGCGGAGGTCGCTCGATTCTAGGCCCAGGCTAGAATTCGTAGAGGTCGCGGCCGCGGCGGGCCAGATTCCTGAGATCGGCCAATGTGCCGCGGACGGCGTTGCAGCAGCGGCACTCGATGACCGTGTCACCGGATGCGGCGGCCGGTCTCTCCAGCTTGATCGATAGGCTGCCGCAATCGGTGCAGACGATCTTGAAGCCGGAGGAGTATGTTTCCTGATGCAGATTCATCGGCGGCGAGGGTCCTGCTGGCCTTCTCTATACGCGCCGAAATTTAAGCTTGGGATCGCAACGTCAATTGCAATCGAACGATTGCGTTAGCGCTTGTTAACGCTGGCTGTCTGGCCGGGTGGATAAATCCAGCGTTGGCCGTCCCAGCGCCAGCGCGGCGTCACGGACCGATCGTCGCGTGTTGACGAGGATGATGCCGCTGGCGTGGGCCCAGACTGCGACGTCGGATTTGCTGTCGCCGGCGTAGATGAAGCCTTCCGGAAATAGCTCGCGGAGCAGCGCGGCCTTGGCCGGTCCCTTCAGGTTTCCCTTGCCGTCGGAGGCGAACACCCGATCGAAGACGGGCAGGCGGAATGCGAGTTGGGCGGCGAGCACGGCGTCGGCGGCGGTAGCAAGCACGATCATGCGGCCGGCCGCCTGCTCCCGGTGCGCCAGCGCGACAACCTCCTGATGGAATTCGAGCCGATCCCAGTCGATGCGGTTGCGCAGCGCAAGCTGGCGCTTGAGCGCGGCGCGTCCTCGCAAAAGCCATCTGGCGCAGGCGAGCACGATCAGCGGATTGCGGCGCAGGATCGAGAAGAAGCTCTTGTAGAGCAGATCGCCCTTGATGAGCGTGCCGTCGAGGTCCAGCACCAGCGGCATCGATATCGGGAGGCCGAGCAGCGTATCCGCGGCGGCGTCGGCTGCATCCGGCCGCTTCAGCGGCGTTGGGGCCATGTCTAGGGTAAGGTCAGTCACGCATCGCACTCAACTGGTTTGGAATCGTGCAAGCCACGATCTCGCGTCCGCCGCTTCGGTTCGCCTTGCAGTCGCGATAGCCGAGATTGCTTGCGACGGCTGATCCGCTCTGGTCGGAGGACGACACGATCAGCACCTGCGGCGCGCCGCGATTGGCGCTCTGGAATTTTGCCAGCTCAGCGGCATCGCGCTCGCTTTCCCAGTCGGCAGTCGCGCGAAGGAAATCGTGCGACGGCACATATTGCAGCGGAAAATAGCCGAAATAGCGGGTCGAGGGCAGCGTGGAGGAGAGGCCCGCGCCGCGGGCAGCCAGCGCCGCGGTCTGGGCCGCATGCAGAGTGGGGCGAATGCGCCAGGCGAACAGGGAGCTGTCGCGCTGGGCGATCAAGTCGGCGTTGACGAAGGTCTTGCCGGGATTCTCGCGGCCGATCTCAAGCTCGCTTTCCAAAACCGGCGCCCAGCTCTTGTAGGCCACCGTGCGGATCGCGGTCTGGCCGACCAGGCCGGCGATCGCGGCCAAGCATAGGATGCGCACCAGCGCTTCGTGCGGCTGGCGACTCGCGATCAAGAGCACGACCGCGATCCAGCTATAGGGAGCGAGCCGTTCCGACAGCAGCGCCGAGCCGGTCTTCAGGTTGAGGAGCGACAGCAGCACGACAAGGACGAAGAAGACGGGCCAGGTCAGGTTGCCCGACCGCAAGCTGCGCAGCGCCGTGGCGCCGGCCACCAGCACCGCCACCAGAAGCGGCGCCAGCGCTACCACCTCCCAAGAGGTGAAGGTGAAGAGGTGGGTGGCGGCAACGATCCGGCGCAGGATCTGCGTGATGCCGCCTTCGCCGCCCGGCACATCGCCGGGAATGTTCTGATAGGTCAGCAGGAAGCCTGCGATCAGGACCAGCACCGGCATGGCCGCGGCAGCGGCCCAGGCGCCATCGATGAGCAATCGTCGGCCGGCGGCGCGCGGGCCGGCGTGCTCCAGCGTGCGGAGCGCACGGGCGATACCGTCAGCCGCAAGCAGCAGGCAGGCGGCGACCACGGAGGTGATGTGGGTCAGGTAGAGGGCCGCCAGGAACAGTGCGGTGGCGAGGAAGGTGAAGATGTCACCGCGCCCGCGCACCTTGCTCCAGAAGCTTGCGAACAAGAGGAACAGCGGCACGCCAAGAGCGAAATTGTAGAAGCCCCAATGGATGAAGACGCCGAAGGCGACCGGCAACAGCAGCAGCATCGGCAGCAGCGGCCGTTCGGTTTCCGTGCGGGACACCACAAAGGCGGCCGCAATCCAGATCAGCCCGTACAGGCTCAAGAACAGCGTGTTGGCGAGCAGCGGATTCCCGGTCAGCCGGATCAGGCCGGCGAGCAACAGATAGATTGCGGAGTTCGGTTCGATGCGCGAATTCCACTGGTAGAAGGAGGCGGCAGGCTCCTGCAGGACGCCACCCCAGCCGAAGCGGGCGATCAGGTCGGCCTGTGCCAGATGCACCGGGCCGTCCTGGGTCGGCACCAGCTTGACCAGCCAGACCGGGCCATCGAGCAGAAGCGCCAGCGCGGCAAAAGCCAGCGTCGCGACTGCGACGCCGGCGTAGTTTCGTGGGGCGCTCAGGGAAGCCGTCATCGACATGGTCAGCGGCCCGTGCTGAGGCGGATGAGGTCCGAACTGGTCAGGCTGTTGAGCAGTGGCAGGTCGACGAAGGTCAGGATGCCGAACAGCGCCATGGTGACGGCGGCGGCAATCAGCATGGACGGCTGCCGCATCAGCTCCTCGGGCCGCGCGGCCGCGGAATCCGGGGTCAGCGCGAGCCGCATATAGGCGGCGAACAGCGCGATCAGGAACGGGATCGCGACGATGTATTCGATCCGGTACTTGATCAGGAAGATCGCCATCATGAACGCGAAGCCCTGGGCGTAGACGAGGCAGCTCGTCACCAGGCTCGAATGCGTATAGACGGCGAAGGAGGGGCGATAGGCGGCGAGGTTGGCGGTGCCGCCGGCCTCGACGATGGCGCGATGCTCGGAGACGCGCTTGGCGGCCATCAGGAAGGCGCCGCCGAACCAGTAGGCAAGCAGGATCGAGATCGGTGGGGCGATATGCGGGACCACCGCGAACCAGCCGAACAGGAAGCGCAGGGGATTGTTGAGGGACTCGACGATGACGTCGAGGAAGGCGCGATCCTTGGCGCGGATTGGGCGCACGTTGTAGATGACGCCGAAAGCGGCGAATACGGCCGCGGTGAGGGCAAAGCTGCGGCCAAGCTGGTTGGCGACGAGCAGGCCCACGCCAGTCAAGAGGATGTACTGGGCAAAGACGATGCTGGGCGACATCGCGGTCTGTACCGCCGGACGCGCCCGCTTGGTCGGGTGCATGGCGTCGAAGGGGGCATCGAGCCATTCGTTGATGGTGTAGTTGGCGGATGACAGCGCCATGGCGACGAACAGGCAGGCGAGCAGGCGCTCTCCGAGCGTCGCGTAGTCGACCGGTCCGGTCCCTGCCATGATCATCGCGAAGGCGACGCCTGGCACGATCAGCACGTGCTTGATCCAGTGATCGGGCCGGGCGATGGCGATGTAGTCGGCGAGACCCGCCGACGGCGGCGCGTAGTGGGTGACGGACATGCAATCCTCCAGGCTGCCTCTGTGCCGCATCGGGGCGGATGCGACAGAAGATGCCTTGGAAGGGCAGCGATCGTGCCGCAGTGGCTGACGAAGGCCGTCATGGGCGCCGAAACCCGGGTAACGCGGTTAACGGCGGTAGCGGAGGCGGGGTTTTCTTGGATTTTCCACCCTCGGCATGAGCCATCGTGCATCCGAATCCCGGTCGGCGGCGGCGAAACGTGGGGGGCGATTTCGTCAGCCTATGCGCCGGATTGGTACAGGCTGTTCCAAATCGGGCAGGGCGTCAGCTTCGCAAGCCCACCAAACAACAAAGCCGCCCGGAGGCGGCCTTACGTGCCTTATCAGCAAATGCGCGGGTCAGCGGACCGTCGAGGTGCCTGAACTGGTAATCGCCACCGGCTTGCCAGCCTTCACCACCTGGGTCTGGGCGGTCTGGGTGAATTCCGAATTGTTGCGCGCGGCGATACCCAAGGCTGCGACCGCAATGCCCGCCACCAGCGCGACCACCACGATTTTCAGGTGGGTCGAGCGATCCGCCGAGTGAATTGAGTGGTTCATCTTGCGCCTCCGGGCGAGCTTTGCCGCCGCCTGTTGGGCAAAGAGGTACCCTTGGTCTGTTTCAGAATGGTTTCGCGGGTTCCCCAAAATGGTTTCATTGCTCGGCGGGATTGGTTTCGTGCGTGGCTGCAGGACGCCGGGGCTAAAGGAAAAAAGTCACAAGCGACGGAGGATTCCTTGGGGATAACGCCGCTACAGGGGGTGGCGGGCCAACATGCCGTGTCGGCCCGATAGGACCGCCGCGGTTCAACTAAACGAGAGGTGCGCAGAGATGGCCGGGCGATTATTGGCCACTGTGGATTTTGGCGATCGGGAGCTCAAATCTGGGGCACGAACCTTCGAGGTCACGCGTTCTTCATCTTGGGCGAGAACGCGCGCTTAACACCGGTTGATCGGAGGCGGCCTAGCCCGACGGAGCTTTAAAATAGCTTGTCTTGCGCCCTCTGTTGCGCTGCGCTAAGGCTCAAGAATAATTCCAATGACACGAATCTGCGGCTGTCCGAAACCGCAGCAAGAAGGCACCGCCGATGAACGGCATCCTGCAGAATTATCTTCCACTTGTGGTGTTTATCGGGGTCGCAGCCGTGATCGGCCTGGCGCTCCTGATCGCGCCATTCCTGCTCGCATTCCAGCAGCCCGATCCGGAAAAGCTCTCCGCTTATGAATGCGGATTCAACGCTTTTGACGACGCCCGCATGAAGTTCGATGTCCGCTTCTATCTGGTGGCGATCCTCTTCATCATCTTCGACCTCGAAGTGGCGTTTCTTTTCCCCTGGGCGGTGGCGTTCGGAAAGCTGGGCGCGACCGGGTTCTGGTCGATGATGGTGTTTCTGGCCGTGCTGACGGTCGGCTTTGCCTATGAATGGAAGAAAGGCGCGCTCGAATGGGATTGAGCCCTACTGCCGCAACGTCCCGGCCGGCAATCGCGCCGGCGCCGAGGGGCATCCTTGATCCCGCCACCGGCAAGCCGGTCGGCGCCAATGATCCGTATTTCCGCGAAATCAACCACGAGCTCTCCGACAAGGGTTTCTTCGTCGCGGCCGCCGACGACCTGATCACCTGGGCCCGTACCGGCTCGCTGATGTGGATGACGTTCGGCCTGGCCTGCTGTGCGGTCGAGATGATGCAGGTCTCGATGCCGCGCTACGACGTCGAGCGCTTCGGATTCGCCCCGCGTGCTTCGCCGCGGCAGTCGGACGTGATGATCGTCGCGGGCACGCTGACCAACAAGATGGCGCCGGCGCTGCGCAAGGTCTACGACCAGATGCCGGAGCCGCGCTACGTGATCTCGATGGGCTCCTGCGCCAATGGCGGCGGCTACTACCACTATTCCTATTCGGTGGTGCGCGGCTGCGACCGCATCGTGCCGATCGACATCTACGTGCCGGGCTGCCCGCCGACGGCGGAAGCGCTGCTCTACGGCGTCTTGCTGCTGCAGAAGAAGATTCGCCGCATCGGCACTATCGAACGCTAAGGTATTACGTCATGGACGACGCCAAGCTCGACGCCTTGGGGCAGACGATCGTTAGCGCGCTTCCCGGCGCGGCGAAGGCGCATTCGGTTGCGTTCAATCAGCTCACGGTTGATGTGGACGCGGAGAAGATCGTCGACGTCGTCAAGCACCTGCGCGACGATCCGGCCCTGCGCTTCGTCAACTTCACCGACGTGACCGCGGTTGACTACCCCGAGCGGGACAAGCGGTTCGACGTTGTTTATCACTTCCTGTCACCGACGCTGAACACACGCATCCGCCTGCGCGCGGAGGCCGACGAGAACACGCAGGTGCCGTCGATCATCGAGGTCTTTCCCGGCGCCGACTGGTTCGAGCGCGAGACCTACGATCTCTATGGCGTGATCTTCACCGGCCATCCCGACATGCGCCGGCTCCTGACCGATTACGGCTTCGACGGCCATCCGCTGCGCAAGGACTTTCCGCTCACCGGCTTCGTCGAGGTTCGCTACGACGACGAGGAGAAGCGGGTGGTGTACGAGCCGGTGCGCCTCAACCAGGAATTCCGCAAGTTCGATTTCCTCTCGCCTTGGGAAGGTGCGGATTATCCGCTGCCCGGAGATGAGAAGGCTAAGGCGGAGCCGAAGGCCTGACCATGAATGAACAACCGCAGAATCTGCGCAACTTCACCATTAACTTTGGACCGCAGCATCCGGCCGCGCACGGCGTGTTGCGCCTCGTGCTCGAACTTGATGGCGAAGTAGTCGCGCGCGTCGATCCGCATATCGGGCTCTTGCATCGCGGCACCGAGAAGCTGATCGAGCACAAGACCTACCTGCAGGCGATCCCGTATTTCGACCGGCTCGATTACGTCGCGCCGATGAACCAGGAGCATGCCTTCTGCCTCGCGGCGGAAAAGCTGCTCGGCATCACGGTGCCGCGGCGCGGGCAACTGATCCGCGTGCTCTATTGCGAGATCGGCCGTATCCTGTCGCATCTGCTCAACGTCACCACGCAGGCGATGGACGTCGGCGCGCTCACCCCGCCGCTGTGGGGGTTTGAGGAGCGCGAAAAGCTGATGATGTTCTACGAGCGCGCCTCCGGCTCGCGCATGCATGCCGCCTTCTTCCGCGTCGGCGGCGTGCACCAGGACCTGCCGCCGAAGCTGATCGACGATATCGATGCGTGGTGCGACCCGTTCCTCAAAGTGGTGGACGACCTCGATACGCTGCTCACCGGCAACCGCATCTTCAAGCAGCGCAACGTCGACATCGGCGTGGTGTCGCTGAAGGAAGCCTGGGAGTGGGGCTTCTCTGGCGTGATGGTGCGCGGCTCGGGCGCGGCCTGGGACCTGCGCAAGGCGCAGCCCTACGAATGCTACGCCGAGATGGATTTCGACATTCCGATCGGCAAGAACGGCGACTGCTACGACCGCTACCTGATCCGCATGGAAGAGATGCGCCAGTCGGTGCGCATCATGAAGCAGTGCATCCAGAAACTGAAATCGCCCGACGGGCAGGGGCCGGTCGTCGTCGAAGACAACAAGATCGCGCCGCCGCGGCGCGGCGAGATGAAGCGCTCGATGGAAGCGCTGATCCATCACTTCAAGCTCTACACCGAGGGCGTGCACGTACCGGCCGGCGAAGTCTACGCCGCGGTGGAAGCGCCCAAGGGCGAGTTCGGCGTCTATCTCGTCGCCGATGGCACCAACAAGCCCTACAAGTGCAAGATCCGCGCGCCGGGCTTTGCCCATCTGCAGGCGATGGACCACATCTGCACGGGCCATCTGCTCGCCGACGTCTCGGCGATCCTCGGCTCGCTCGACATCGTGTTCGGAGAGGTCGATCGGTGATGGTGCAGCCGCCCATCCAGTTTGACCGCGCCTCAGGGGCTCTCGAAGGAGCCAACCTGTGGGAGCGGACGGCTGCGCTGGCGCTGTCGACCGGTTCGAAGATCTCCTCGCACTTTTCCCACATGGGCTACATCGCCTGCGCTAACCTGCTGCGCAAGACGCTGCCCGAGCGCAACATCGCCATCCGGCTCAATGAGGACGCGGTGTTCGAGTTTCCCTATGGCGACGGCTATTGGAGCAAGCTGCTCAACCGATCCTACCATTACGAGGACGAGCTCGAGCTCCTGTTCAAGGATTCCGCCGACGTCGACTACACGCTGATCGATTGCGGCGCCAATTACGGCTACTGGTCGGTGCTGGTCTCGAGCAAGCCGTTCGGTTCGCAAAAGGCGATCGCGATCGAGCCGTCGGGACAGAATTTTCCGAAGCTTGCGAATAACGCTGCGATCAACGGCACCCGCTTCGAGACGATGAAATGCGCGATCGGCGCGGGCAGGGGCACGGCAAAACTCTCCGGCACCAAGCATGAGGCGTTCAGCATCGCCGGCGACCAGGCCGACGGCGAGGAAGTGCCGGTGATCGCGCTCGACAATCTGCTCGACGACGGCAAGATCGAGCTGAACGGAAAATATCTGATCAAGCTCGACGTCGAGGGCGTCGAGATCGAGGCGATGAAGGGCGGCGTCCGGCTGATGCAGGGCGACAGCGTGCTGCTCTGCGAGGAGCATGGCAGCGATCGCAAGCACACCGTGTCGCGCTACATCCTTGAAGAGACCCCGCTCAAGCTGATCGTCTACGATCCCAGCTCCAATCGCCTTGAAACCGTGACCGAGCTTTCGATCCTCGATCGCATCAAGGTATCGACCCATGTCGGCTACAACGTGTTCGGCACCGCAAGCGCCTTCTGGCAGGACCGGATCAACGCGCTGAATGCGAAGACCGTTCGCCGCATGCAATGAGAGAGTAAGAAATGTCGGTCCGTCGCCTCGCCCCGAAGGAATTGCAGCCCGCGAGCTTTGCGTTCACGGAGGAGAATCTCGCTTTCGCCAAGCAGCAGATCGCGAAGTATCCGCCGGGACGTCAGGCCTCCGCGGTGATCGCAATCCTGTGGCGGGCGCAGGAGCAGAACGAGGGCTGGGTTTCGGAAGCCGCGATCCGCACCGTCGCCGACCTGCTCGAAATGCCCCACATCCGCGTGCTGGAGATCGCGACCTTCTACACGATGTTCCAGTTGCAGCCGGTCGGCAAGAAGGCGCATGTCCAGGTCTGCGGCACCACGCCATGCCGCCTGCGCGGCGCGGGCGATCTGATCGAAGTTTGCCAGCATCGCATCAGTCACGAGCCCTTCGAATTGTCGAAGGACGGCAATTTCAGTTGGGAAGAGGTCGAGTGTCTGGGCGCCTGTGTGAACGCGCCGATGGTCCAGATCTGGAAGGACACTTACGAGGATCTGACCAAGGAGAGCTTAGGCAAAGTGCTGGATGGTTTCGCCTCGGGTAATCCGCCGAAGCCGGGCCCGCAGGTCGACCGTCAGTTCTCGGCACCGGCGGGCGGGCCGACCACGCTGAAGGAAACCACATGAGGCCTGGTCTCGCATGGCAGCGGGCGGGAAGGGAGGTCGCGATGAAACACTGGCGTTACATCGCTCTCCACGCGGCGGTCGCCGCCGCGTTCATTTTCCTGCTGCAGCGCTATGGGCTGAACGCCTCGCTCGAATCCAGCCTGTTGTGGGCGCTGACCTTCGGCGGATGCGCTGCGGGGCTCGCTTACGCCCAGGCCAATCGTTGATGTTTGGAAAGTTCTAGGCATGCTCGACGACAAGGACCGCATCTTCAAGAACCTCTACGGCCTCCATGATTGGGGCCTCGAGGGCGCGCGCCGCCGCGGCGCCTGGGACGGCACCAAGGCGATTATCGACAAGGGCCGCGACTGGATCATCGCCGAGATGAAAGCCTCCGGCCTGCGCGGCCGTGGCGGGGCCGGTTTTCCGACCGGCTTGAAATGGTCGTTCATGCCGAAGGAATCGACCGACGGCCGGCCGAGCTATCTCGTGGTCAATGCCGACGAGTCCGAGCCGGGGACCTGCAAGGACCGCGAGATCATGCGGCACGATCCGCACCTCTTGATCGAAGGCTGCCTGCTCGCGAGCTTCGCGATGAACGCGCATGCCTGCTACATCTATGTCCGCGGCGAATTCATCCGCGAGCGCGAGCATCTGCAGGCTGCGATCGATCAGGCCTATGAGGCCAAGCTGATCGGCAAGGACAACGTCAATGGCTGGCCGTTCGACCTCTACGTCGCCCATGGCGCCGGCGCCTATATCTGCGGCGAAGAGACGGCGCTGTTGGAAAGCCTCGAGGGCAAGAAGGGCCAGCCGCGGCTGAAGCCGCCGTTCCCGGCCAATGTCGGCCTGTTCGGCTGCCCGACCACCGTCAACAACGTGGAGTCGATCGCGGTTGCACCGGATATCCTGCGCCGTGGCGCGGCCTGGTTCGCCGCGATCGGCCGGCCCAACAATGTCGGCACCAAACTGTTCTGCGTCTCCGGCCATGTCGAGCGGCCCTGCAACGTCGAAGAGGCGATGGGGATCCCGTTCCGCGAGCTGATCGAAAAGCACTGCGGCGGCATCCGCGGCGGCTGGGACAATCTGAAGGCGGTGATCCCCGGCGGCTCGTCGGTGCGCATGGTGCCGGCCGAGCAGATCATCGACACGCCGATGGATTTCGACTCCTTGAGCAAATTGCGCTCCGGCCTCGGCACCGCGGCCGTGATCGTGATGGACAAGTCGACCGACCTGATCCGGGCGATCGCGCGCATCTCCTACTTCTACAAGCATGAGAGCTGCGGCCAGTGCACGCCGTGCCGCGAAGGCACGGGCTGGATGTGGCGCGTGCTCACCCGCATGGCCGAGGGGCGCGCGCACAAGCGCGAGATCGACATGCTGCTCGAGGTGACGAAGCAGGTCGAGGGTCACACCATCTGCGCACTCGGCGACGCCGCGGCCTGGCCGATCCAGGGCCTGATCGCGCATTTCCGTCATGAGATCGAAGCACGCATCGACCAATATTCGCACAAGGCCGATATTGACGACGTCGGCGTGCTCGATCCCGCGCACATGGTGGCGGCGGAGTGATCTTGATGTCGCAACCAAGCTTCTGGTGGCAGAGATACGGGACGCTGGCGCAGATGGCGCAGGCGGCCGTGGCGCTGCTCGGCTTTGTTGCGATCCTGTTCCAGATCAACGAGCTACGCACCGGCAGTCGCGCCTCCAGCGCGCGTCAGGCGTTTCTCGGCTACACCGATCTTGCCTTCAGGAACCCGAAATATTCGCAGCCGGACTATGAGCGGATCAAGGCGGGCAGCCAGGAGGACCAGGTGCAGTACGAGAGCTTCGTCTCGTACTTCCTCTATGCCTGCGAGGAGGCGATGTCGGCGTTTGCCAATCGGCGCGAATGGGCGGCTTCCTGCGACTACGATTTGAGACCGCATCTGCCGTTCCTCTGCGCCAAGAATGCCGCCGAGCCGGCCTATCTCGCGACCTACAGCGCCGACACCCAGCAATGGGTTAAGGCTTCACTGAAGACCGCCAGCGTCGTGCCGCCCGACTGCAAGCTGGGAAAGACGTAAAGAAATGACCAAACTGATCATCGATGGCAAAGAGATCGATGTGCCGCCGGAATACACGCTGCTGCAGGCGTGCGAGGCCGCCGGCGCCGAAATCCCGCGCTTCTGCTACCACGAGCGGCTGTCGATCGCCGGCAACTGCCGGATGTGCCTCGTCGAAGTGAAGGGCGGCCCGAAGCCGGTCGCGAGCTGCGCCTGGGGCGTGCGCGACTGCCGTCCGGGCCCCAAGGGCGAACCGCCGGAAATCTCCACCCGCTCGCCGATGGTGAAGAAGGCGCGCGAAGGCGTGATGGAGTTCCTGCTGATCAACCATCCGCTGGACTGCCCGATCTGCGACCAGGGCGGCGAATGCGACCTGCAGGACCAGGCGATGGGCTATGGCGTCGACACCAGCCGCTTCGCCGAGAACAAGCGCGCGGTCGAGGACAAATATCTGGGCGCGCTGGTCAAGACCTCGATGAACCGCTGCATCCAGTGCACCCGCTGCGTCCGGTTCTCCGCGGAAGTGGCGGGCGCCCCGGAAATGGGCGCGACCGGCCGCGGTGAGGACATGGAGATCACGACCTATCTCGAACACGCCCTGACTTCGGAATTGCAGGGTAATCTCGTCGACATCTGTCCGGTCGGTGCGCTGACCTCGAAGCCCTATGCCTTCGCCGCTCGTCCCTGGGAACTCGGCAAGACGCAGTCGGTCGACGTCATGGACGGCGTCGGCTCGGCGATCCGGGTCGACACCCGCGGCCGCGAGGTGATGCGGATCCTGCCGCGCATCAACGAGGCCGTGAACGAGGAGTGGATCTCCGACAAGACCCGCCACATCGTCGATGGCCTGCGTACCCAGCGGCTCGACCGGCCCTATATCCGCGAGAACGGCAAGCTCCGCCCGGCCTCGTGGCAGGAAGCCTTCGCAGCGATCGCGGCCAAGACCGGCCGGGTCGACGGCAAGCGGATCGGCGCCATCGCAGGCGACGTTGCCGCGGTCGAAGAAATGTTCGCGCTGAAGGAACTGCTGGCGAAATACGGCTCGTCCAACCTCGCCGTGCAGGGTGGCGATGCCTTCGATCCGAAGGCCGGCCGCGGCAGCTACATCTTCAACCCGACGATTGCAGGCATCGAGCGGGCGGATGCGCTCCTGATCATCGGCTCGACCCCGCGCAAGGAAGCCGCGATCATCAACGCACGCATCCGCAAGCGCTGGCGCTCCGGCCAACTCAAGATCGGCGTGATCGGCCCGAAGGCGGACCTGACCTATGACTACGACTATCTTGGCGCCGGACCGGAGACGCTCGCGACGCTCGCCGCCGGCAAGCATTCCTTCGCCGACGTGCTCAAGAATGCCAAGAACCCGATCGTGCTGGTGGGCGCCGGCGCGTTCGGGCGCCAGGACGGCGCGGCGGTGCTGGCGCAGGCGGCGAAGCTTGCGGTCGACTTCGGCGCGCTGAAGGACGGCTGGAACGGGTTCGGCGTGCTCCACGATACCGCCTCCCGCGTCGGCGCTCTCGATATCGGCTTTTCGGCCGGCGCCGGCGGCTTGAATGCGGCGCGGATGACGACCTCCGGCGCGCTCGACGTGCTGTTCCTGCTCGGCGCCGACGAGATCAAGGTGTCGGACGGAACGTTCGTCGTCTATATCGGCACCCATGGCGACCGCGGCGCCCACTGCGCCGACGTGATCCTGCCGGGCGCGGCTTACACCGAGAAGTCCGGCATCTACGTCAACACCGAGGGCAGGGCACAGATGGCCGCCCGCGCCGCCTTCCCGCCCGGGGAAGCGCGCGAGGACTGGGCGATCATCCGCGCGCTCTCGGACGTGCTGGGCAAGAAGCTGCCTTACGATTCGCTGGCTGCCTTGCGCCAGGCGCTGTTCAAGGCGGTGCCGCATCTGATGCGGATCGACCAGATCGAACCGGGCAAGGCCGACGATATCAAGGCGCTTGCGTCGAAGGGCGGAAGCGCCGACAAGGCGGTGTTCCAGAGTCCGGTCGAGGACTTCTACCTGACCAACCCGATCGCCCGGGCGTCCGCCGTGATGGCGGAATGTTCGCGCCTGGCCTCGGCGCGGATGCTGACGGCAGCGGAGTGAGCGTGACCTAATGGCTGATTTCTTCGCAAGCTCGTTCTGGACCGGCTTCCTCTGGCCGCTGATCATCATGCTCGCCCAGAGCGTGCTCCTGCTCGTCGTGCTCCTGATCGCGATCGCCTACATCCTGCTCGCCGACCGCAAGATCTGGGCGGCGGTGCAGATCCGCCGCGGCCCCAACGTGGTCGGTCCGTGGGGACTGCTGCAATCCTTCGCCGACCTGCTGAAGTTCGTGCTGAAGGAGCCGACGATCCCGGCAAGCGCCAACAAGGGCGTGTTCCTATTGGCGCCGCTGGTGTCCTGCGTCCTCGCGCTCGCCGCCTGGGCGGTGATCCCGATGGATTTCGGCTGGGTGATCTCCGACATCAATGTCGGCGTGCTCTACATCTTCGCGATCTCCTCGCTGTCGATCTACGGCATCATCATGGCCGGCTGGTCGTCGAACTCGAAATACCCGTTCCTGGCCGCGCTTCGCTCCGCGGCGCAGATGGTGTCCTATGAGGTCTCGATCGGCTTCGTGATCATCACCGTGCTGCTCTGCGCCGGCTCGCTCAATCTGTCCGCAGTGGTCGAAGCGCAGAACACCCGTGGGCTGGCCCACCTGATCGGCCTGCCGCAGCTCACCATCCTGAACTGGTACGTCTGGCCGCTATTCCCGATGTTCGTGGTGTTCTACGTCTCGTCGCTGGCGGAAACCAACCGTCCGCCCTTCGACCTCGTGGAAGCGGAATCCGAACTGGTCGCGGGCTTCATGGTCGAATACGGCTCGACGCCGTATCTTCTGTTCATGCTTGGCGAGTATGTCGCGATCACCACGATGTGTGCGCTGGCGACGATCCTGTTCCTCGGCGGCTGGCTGCCGCCGGTGGCGCTGCCGCCGTTCACCTGGATCCCCGGCGTGATCTGGTTCGCGCTGAAACTCTTCTTCATGTTCTTCATGTTCGCGATGGCGAAGGCGATCGTGCCGCGCTACCGCTACGATCAACTGATGCGGCTTGGCTGGAAGGTGTTCCTGCCGCTGTCGCTGGCGATGGTGGTGGTCGTGGCCGCTGTGCTGCAATTCGCCGGCATCGCGCCGAAGTGAGGCCGTCATGAATATCAACGCAACAGCCCGCTCGCTTCTGCTCTCGGAATTCGTCTCGGCGTTCTTCCTCGCCATGCGCTATTTCTTCAAGCCGAAGCCGACCATCAACTATCCCTTCGAGAAGAACCCGATCTCGCCGCGGTTTCGCGGCGAGCATGCGCTTCGCCGCTATCCGAACGGCGAGGAGCGCTGCATCGCCTGCAAGCTGTGCGAGGCGATCTGCCCGGCGCAGGCGATCACGATCGAGGCCGGCCCGCGCCGCAACGACGGCACCCGCCGCACCGTGCGCTACGACATCGACATGGTGAAATGCATCTATTGCGGCCTGTGCCAGGAGGCCTGCCCGGTCGATGCCATCGTCGAGGGACCGAATTTCGAATTCGCGACCGAGACACGCGAGGAACTCTACTATGACAAGGCCAAGCTGCTCGCCAATGGCGACCGCTGGGAGCGCGAGATCGCCAAGGCGATCGAGCTCGATGCGCCGTACCGTTGAGGTGAGGGCATGATCCTTCAGAACATTCCCACGTCATTCCGGGGCGCGGAGGCTCGCCGATGATCCTTCCCGCACTGTTCTTCTATCTGTTTGCCGCGGTCTGCGTGGCGTCGGCCGTGATGGTGGTTGTGTCGCGCAACCCCGTTCATTCGGTGCTGTATCTGATCCTGGCCTTCGTCAACGCCTCGGGCCTGTTCGTGCTGATGGGCGCCGAGTTCCTGGCGATGATCCTGATCGTCGTCTATGTCGGCGCGGTCGCGGTGCTGTTCCTGTTCGTGATCATGATGCTCGACGTCGATTTCAGCGAGCTTCGCGAGGGCTTTCTCGAATACCTGCCGGTGGGTCTCGTGATCGGCGGCATCTTCATGTTCGAGCTTCTCTTGATAGTCGGCGCCTGGGTGATCAACCCCGCCGTCACCAAGACGATCACCGCGGCGATCCCGACCAATGTCTCCAATACCGAGGCGCTCGGACTCGTGCTCTATACGAAGTACATCTTCTACTTCCAGCTCGCCGGCCTCGTGCTGCTGGTCGCGATGATCGGCGCCATCGTGCTGACGCTGCGCCACAAGACGAATATCAAGCGGCAGAACATCACCGTGCAGAACGCGCGCACGCCGGAAATGGCGATGGCGCTGCGCAAGGTGTCGTCGGGGCAGGGGCTGCAGGAAGCTGATGCGGCGGAGTGGGTGAAATGACGATCGGGCTCGGACACTATCTCGCGGTCGGCGCGATCCTGTTCACGCTCGGGATCCTCGGCATCTTCCTGAACCGCAAGAATATCATCGTCATCCTGATGTCGATCGAGTTGATCCTGCTCTCGGTCAACATCAACCTGGTGGCGTTCTCGACCTTCCTCGGCGACATCGTCGGCCAGGTGTTCGCGCTCCTGGTGCTCACCGTCGCGGCCGCGGAGGCCGCGATCGGGCTTGCCGTCCTGGTGGTCTATTTCCGCAACCGCGGTTCGATCGCGGTTGAAGACGTCAATCTGATGAAGGGCTAACGCGCCGATGTACCAGGCAATCGTCTTTCTGCCGCTGCTCGGCGCCATTCTTGCCGGCCTGATTGCGATCGTCGGCGCGCATGGACGCAATCCGAGCGGCGACACCGTCGAGCATCACGATGACGGGCATGGCGCGGACGCTCACGCTGCCGAAGCCCATGACGCGCACGGTCATGATGATCACGGCCATGACGATCATCATGCTGCCGAACCGCCGGCCGCCGGCTCCCGCGCGGCCGAACTGATCACGACCGGACTGTTGTTCGTCTCGGCTGCGTTGTCCTGGTTCGCGCTGGTCGATGTCGGCTTCCTGCACCACGACGTCCGCGTCACGCTATTTCCGTGGATCACCTCCGGCGACTTGCAGGTTTCCTGGGCGCTCCGGATCGACACGCTGACCGCGGTGATGCTCGTCGTCGTCAACACCGTGTCCTCGCTCGTGCACCTCTATTCCATCGGCTACATGGACGAGGATCCGTACCGGCCGCGCTTCTTCGCCTATTTGTCGCTGTTCACCTTCGCGATGCTGATGCTGGTGACCGCGGACAATCTGGTGCAGATGTTCTTCGGCTGGGAAGGCGTGGGCCTGGCGAGCTACCTGTTGATCGGCTTCTGGTATCAGAAACCGTCGGCCAACGCCGCCGCGATCAAGGCCTTCATCGTCAACCGTGTGGGCGATTTCGGCTTTTTGCTCGGCATCTTCGCGGTGTTCGCGCTGATCGGCTCGACTGATTTCGACACCATCTTCGGCGGTGCCGCAGGCCTGACCGGCAAGACCATCAATTTCTTCGGCTGGCATGTCGATGCGCTGACGCTGACGTGCGTTCTCTTGTTCATGGGCGCGATGGGCAAATCGGCGCAGTTCCTGCTGCACACCTGGTTGCCGGACGCGATGGAAGGCCCGACCCCGGTCTCGGCCCTGATCCATGCCGCGACCATGGTGACCGCCGGCGTCTTCATGGTGGCGCGGCTGTCGCCGCTGTTCGAGCTGGCGCCGAACGCGCAGGCCGTGGTGATGTTCTTCGGCGCGACCACCGCGTTCTTTGCCGCGACCATCGGTCTGGTACAGAACGACATCAAGCGCATCGTCGCCTATTCAACCTGTTCCCAGCTCGGCTACATGTTCGTGGCGATGGGAGCGGGGGCCTATTCGGTCGGCATGTTCCATCTGTTCACCCACGCCTTCTTCAAGGCGCTGCTGTTCTTGGGCTCCGGCTCCGTGATCTACGCGATGCATCACGAGCAGGACATCCGCAACATGGGCGGGCTGTGGCGAAAGATCCCCTATACCTACGCGGTGATGGTGGTCGGCACGCTGGCGCTGACCGGATTCCCGCTGACCGCGGGCTACTTCTCCAAGGACGCGATCATCGAGTCGGCCTACGCCTCGCACAATCCGTTCGCGTTCTACGGCTTTCTGCTGACCGTCTTCGCTGCCCTCCTGACCTCGTTCTATTCCTGGCGTCTGATCTTCAAGACCTTCCACGGTACGCCGCATGACGAGGAGCATTACGAGGCTGCGCATGAGAGCCCGATCTGGATGCTGATCCCGATCGGCGTGCTCGCGGTCGGCTCGATCGTGGCCGGCTTCCCGTTCAAGGAATTGTTCGCGGGCCACGGCATCGAGGAGTTCTTCCGCGACTCCGTGAAGATGAACCCGCATATCATCGAGGAAATGCACCACATCCCCGAGAGCATCGCGTTCCTGCCGACCGTCATGATGGTGCTGGGCTTCCTGATCTCGTATCTCTTCTACATCAGCCGGCCGTATCTGCCGGTCGAACTCGCCAAGCAGCAGCCGATGCTTTACCAGTTCCTGCTCAACAAGTGGTATTTCGACGAGCTGTACGATCTGATCTTCGTGCGGCCCGCGAAGTGGATCGGCTACACCCTCTGGAAGAAGGGTGACGGCGCCATCATCGACGGCTTCGGACCGGATGGCGTGTCGGCGCGTGTGCTCGACGTCGCCCGTAACGCCGTGAAGATCCAGACCGGCTATCTCTACCACTACGCCTTCGCGATGCTGATTGGCGTCGCCGGCCTGATCACCTGGTTCATGTTCGGCCTGGGAGGCCAGTGATGACGACCTGGCCTATCCTTTCCGTTGTTACCTTCCTGCCGGCGCTCGGCGCGCTCTTGGTCTATCTGCTCGCACGGGGCGGGGATGAAGCGGCAAACCGCAACGCCCGCTGGATTTCGCTGTGGACCACGCTGATCACCTTCCTGATTTCGTTGATCCTGGTGGTGCGGTTCGATCCGGCGAACGCCGACTTCCAGTTTGTCGAGAAGGCGTCGTGGCTCGCCACCGGCATCAACTACCACATGGGCGTCGACGGCATCTCGCTGCCGTTGCTGATCCTGACCACCGCGGTCATGCCGTTCTGCATCATCGCGAGCTGGAAATCGGTCACGCAGCGCGTGAGCGAATACATGATGGCGTTCCTGATCCTGGAAACGCTGATGGTCGGCACCTTCTCGGCGCTCGACCTCGTGCTGTTCTACCTGTTCTTCGAAGGCGGCCTGATCCCGATGTTCCTGATCATCGGCGTCTGGGGCGGCCCGCGCCGGGTCTATGCTTCCTTCAAGTTCTTCCTCTACACGCTGCTCGGCTCGGTGCTGATGCTGCTTGCCATCATGGCGCTGTACTGGAATGCGGGCACGACCGACATTCCGACCCTGATGCACACCGCCGTGCCGCACAACCTGCAGAAGTGGGCCTGGCTCGCGTTCTTTGCCTCCTTTGCGGTGAAGATGCCGATGTGGCCGGTGCACACCTGGCTGCCTGACGCCCATGTCGAGGCTCCGACCGCGGGGTCGGTGATCCTGGCGGCAATCCTTCTGAAGATGGGCGGCTACGGCTTCCTGCGCTTCTCGCTGCCGATGTTCCCGCTGGCGTCGCACGACTTCGCGCCGCTGGTCTTCACGCTGTCCGTCATCGCCATCATCTACACCTCGCTGGTGGCCCTGATGCAGGAGGACATCAAGAAGCTGATCGCCTATTCGTCCGTCGCCCATATGGGCTTCGTCACCATGGGCGTTTTCGCCGGGACCATGCAGGGCGTCGCCGGCGGCGTGTTCCAGATGATCTCCCACGGCATCGTCTCCGGCGCGCTGTTCCTCTGCGTCGGCATCGTCTACGATCGCATGCATACCCGCGAGATCGCCGCTTATGGCGGCCTGGTGAACCGGATGCCGCTCTATGCGCTGGTGTTCATGGTCTTCACCATGGCCAATGTCGGCCTGCCCGGGACCAGCGGGTTCATCGGCGAATTCATGACGCTGCTCGGCACCTTCAAGGTGTCGCTGCCGACCACCGTGCTTGCGACCACCGGCGTGATCCTGTCCGCGGCCTATGCCTTGTGGCTCTATCGCAAGGTGGTGTTCGGCGCGCTGGTCAAGCCGTCCTTGATGAGCATCAAGGATCTGACGGCGCGCGAATGCCTGATCCTGTTCCCGCTGGTGGCGCTGACCATCCTGTTCGGCGTCTATCCAAAGCCGGTGCTCGACATGTCCGAGGCTTCGGTCCAGCAGCTCGTCAATAATTACAACACCGCCGTGACTGCCGTGAAGGCAGCCGCGCTGCTCCAGTAAGGCCTTAACCCATGAGCTTCTCGAGTGCAGGTTATCAGTTGCAGCCGGTGCTGCCCGAGCTCGTGCTCGCGGTCGGCTCGATGGTGCTGTTGATGATCGGGGCCTATCGCGGGCAGGGGACGACCCGGCTCGTGACCACGCTTGCGACGTTGCTGCTGATCCTCACCGGCGTGCTCATACTGATGCTGCCGTCCGGCAAGCTCGTGACCTTCGGCGGCAGCTTCATCGTCGACGACTTTGCGCGCTTCCTGAAGATACTCGCGCTGATCGGCTCGGCGGCAACCCTCATCCTGTCGACGGAATTCCTATCCGATCCGTCGCGCCGCATCTTCGAATATTCGATCCTGGTGCTGCTCTCGACCCTCGGCATGATGGTGCTGATCTCGGCGGGCGACCTGATCGCGCTTTACCTCGGGCTCGAGCTGATGAGCCTTGCGCTCTACGTCGTCGCCGCCAGCCACCGTGACAACGCCAAGTCAACCGAAGCCGGCCTCAAATATTTCGTGCTGGGCGCGCTGTCCTCGGGCATGCTGCTCTATGGCGCCTCGCTGATCTATGGCTTCACCGGCACCGTCAGCTTCGCCGGCATCGCGGCGGCGGCCACGACCGGCACGCCCGGCATCGTGTTCGGGCTGGTGTTCCTGCTCGCCGGCCTCTGCTTCAAGGTCTCGGCGGTGCCGTTCCACATGTGGACGCCCGACGTCTATGAGGGCGCGCCGACGCCGGTCACGGCGTTCTTTGCTTCCGCACCGAAGGTCGCGGCGATGGCGGTGTTCACGCGTGCGACGCTGACAGCATTCCCAGGCATCGTGCCGCAGTGGCAGCAGATCCTGGTGTTCGTCTCCATTGCCTCGATGGCACTGGGCTCGTTCGCCGCGATCGGGCAGAAGAACATCAAGCGCCTGATGGCCTATTCCTCGATCGGCCACATGGGCTTTGCGCTGGTTGGCCTTGCCGCCGGCACGGTGGAAGGCGCGCAGGGCGTGCTGATGTACATCGCGATCTACGTCGCGATGACGCTCGGCTCGTTCGCGATCATCCTCGCCATGAAGCGCAATGGCCAGGCGGTCGAGCAGATCAGCGATTTTGCCGGGCTCTCGCGCACCAATCCGCTGCTCGCCTTCTTCTTCGCGATGCTCTTGTTCTCACTCGCCGGCATTCCGCCGCTCGCGGGCTTCTTCGCCAAGTGGTACGTGTTCGTCGCAGCGATCAAGGCCAACCTGTTCACGCTCGCCGTCATCGGCGTGCTCACCAGTGTGGTGGGCGCCTACTACTATCTCGCCATCATCAAGACGATGTATTTCGACGAGCCGGTCGGCAAGCTCGACCCGGTCCGGATCGAGTTGCGCGGGGTGCTGGCAGTCGCGGGCCTCTTCAACATCTTCTTTTTCGCCTATCCGGGACCGCTGGTCAGCGTTGCGACCGCCGCGGCGAAGTCGCTGTTCTAGATGCCGTTCACGCTTGGTCATCGCGCCACTTCCGCCGGCTACAGGCTAGCCGCCTTTGACCAGATCGGCTCGACCAATGCGGAAGCTCTAACCCGCGCCCGCGAAGGCGAGCGGGGGCCGATCTGGTTCGTCACGCCGGAGCAGACGGCGGGGCGCGGCCGGCGGCAGCGGGCCTGGATCGCGCCGCGCGGCAATCTCGCCAGCAGCATCCTCGAGGTGGTGGACGTGGCGCCCGCGGTCGCGGCGACGCTCGGCTTTGCCGCGGGGCTGTCGCTGGAGGCGGCGCTGCAGAAAGTGAGCGTCGAGGCAGTGCTGCGTCTGGGCCGGGCGGATGCGCTGAAGTTCTCGCTGAAATGGCCGAACGACGTGCTGGCCGGGGACAAGAAGCTCGCCGGCATCCTGCTCGAGGCCGAGATCGTGGCCGGCGGCGGCCTTGCGGTCGTGGTCGGCATCGGCACCAATGTCGTGGGGGCGCCGGAGGGCACGCCGACGCCCGCGACCTCACTCGCTGCTCTTGGCGTCCATGTCAGCGCCGAGGAGCTGTTTGCCGCGCTTTCGGACGCCTGGGTGGAATTCCGCGGCATTTGGGACAATGGCCGCGGCTTTTCGGAAATCCGTCAGCTTTGGCTCGAGCGTGCGGCCCGGCTGGGGGAGAATGTGGCGATTCGGACGGGGAACGCTATTCTCGAAGGCACGTTCGACACCATCGATGAGACAGGTTGCATGATTATCCGGCTGCCCGACGGCAAGCACGTCCCAGTAACCGCAGGCGAGGTCTATTTCGGCACGACGGCCTCGGTGGGATCGGCCTGATGGCGCGGCCGGATGAACTGACTTTTGCGCCGCTCGGCGGCGTCGGCGAGATCGGCATGAACCTGTCGATCTATGGGCTCGGCAACCGCCACCAGCGGTCCTGGCTCGCGGTCGATCTCGGCGTCTCCTTCGGCGACGAGGAGCATCTGCCCGGCATCGACCTGATCATGCCCGACATCTCGTTCCTGGAGAAGGAACAGCAGAACCTGATGGGCCTCGTGCTGACGCACGCCCATGAGGACCACTTCGGCGCCATCATCGATCTCTGGCCGAAGCTGCAGTGCAAGATCTACGCGACCAAGTTCAGCGCGGCGCTGTTCGAGGCCAAATGCGCCGCCGAGCGCAACCCGCCGAAAATCCCGATCACCGTGGTGCCCTCTGGCGGGCGCGTCGATATCGGCCCGTTCAATGTCGAATTCATCCCGGTCGCGCATTCGATTCCCGAGTCGCATGCGCTCGCGATCCACACCGAGGTCGGCACGGTCTTGCACACCGGCGACTGGAAGCTCGACCCCACGCCGACCGTCGGTTCGCCGACCGATGAGAAACGCTTGCGCGAGCTTGGTGACGCCGGCGTGCTGGCGCTGGTCGGCGATTCCACCAACGCCGTGCGCGACGGGCGTTCGCCCTCGGAAGCCGAGGTGTCGAAGACCATCGCCGAACTGGTGAAAGGCGCGAAGGGCCGCGTCGCGGTGACGACCTTTGCCTCCAACGTCGCTCGCATCAAGGCGGTTGCCGACGCGGCGCGGGTGGCGGACCGCGAGGTCGTGGTGGTCGGCCGCGCCATGGACCGCGTGGTCCAGGTCGCGCGTGAGACCGGCTACCTCGATGGCGTGCAGAATTTCCGCGGGCCCGATCTCTACGGCCATTTCCCGCCCGACAGGGTGCTGGCGATCTGCACCGGCAGCCAGGGCGAGCCGCGCGCGGCGCTGGCGCGGATCGCCAAGGACGATCATCCCGAGATCACGCTCAACAAGGGCGATTGCGTGATTTTCTCCTCCCGCACCATTCCCGGCAACGAGAAGGCGGTCGGATCGATCATCAACGACCTGGTCGAGCAGGGTATCGAGGTCATCACCGACCGCGACCATCTGGTCCACGTCTCCGGCCACCCGCGCCGCGACGAAGTGCGCGACATGCTCTCCTGGGTGCGGCCGCAAGTTCTGATCCCCGTGCATGGCGAGGCGCTGCATCTGCACGAGCACGCCAAGCTCGCGCGTGCCGCGGGCGTGCCAAGAGTCATCGAGTGCCGCAACGGCGACCTGGTCAAGCTCGGGCCCGGCGAGCCCGGGATCATCGCTGAGCTGCCCTCGGGGCGCCTCTACAAGGACGGCATCATTCTGGAGGACGCCAAGTCGCGCGCCGTGGTCGAGCGGCGGCGGTTGGGATTTGCCGGCTGTGCCTTCGTTGCGATCGCCATGACGGCGCAGGGGGAATTGGCCGAGGATCCGGAGGTCGACCTGGTCGGCGTGCCGGAGAAAAATACCGCGGGCGAGGCGCTCGACGAGATCGTGTTCGATGTGGTGGTATCGACGGTGGAAAGCCTGCCACGGGCGCGCCGGCGCGATCCGGATTCGGTCGCGGAATCGGTGCGCCGCGCCGTGCGCGGGACCGTGAACGAGCATTGGGGGAAGAAGCCGATCTGCCTCGTTCACGTGTTGGTGGTCTGACGCCTGTTCGGCGAAGGCGGCGACAAGAACAAGCGTAACTACGAGGGAGAGACAACATGCTGGGCCGGCTCAACCACGTCGCGATAGCGGTCAAGGACGCCAAGAAGGCGGCCAAGATCTACGGCACGGCATTCGGCGCCGAGATTTCGGATGCGGTGCCGTTGCCGGAGCACGGCGTCATCACCGTGTTCGTGACCTTGCCCAACACCAAGATCGAGTTCATCGAGCCGCTCGGCGATGCTTCGCCGATCGCAAAATTCGTCGATCGCAATGCCGACGGCGGCATCCATCACGTCTGCTATGACGTGCCCGACATCATCGCCGCGCGCGACCGGCTGATCGGCGAAGGCGCGCGCGTGCTCGGCGACGGCCAGCCCAAGATCGGCGCCCACGGCAAGCCGGTGCTGTTCTTCCACCCGAAGGATTTTTCCGGCGCGCTGGTCGAGATCGAGCAGGCGTAGCGCCGGATCGGTTCTGATTGCATCAGAATCGATCAGGCTCTAGCTTCTACTTTGGCGCGTTTTCTTGACGCGAACCGGCATCCACTTCGCTTGAAAACGTAGAGCATGGCCTACAGCATCTCAACCGCATTCGCGATCTACTTCGTCTTGTGGTGGGTCGTGCTGTTCCTGACGCTGCCGTTCGGCGTGCGCAGCCAGCACGAGGAGGGCGGGGGCGTTGAAGGCACCGATCCCGGCGCGCCGATCATGGCGCGGATGGGCCGCAAGCTGCTCTGGACCACGCTGATCTCCGCGGTCATTTTTGCTGTTGCGATGTGGGCCTACAACGCCGGCTATCTCAGCATCGAAAGATTGTCGAAGCTGATGGGTACGCCGTTCTAGCGCACGGTGCTTTTTAGACTAGTCCAGTGACCGGTCCGGATCTGTTTGAAAATGCTGCTGTGCGATGCAGCGGACACAGGCGCTTGACGCGAGCTGATCCCGCTGGAAGCAGGTTTACATTCGACCAAACTCGTGCAGACTGCCCGGCCTGGGAAAAAAGAGAAAATATGGTCGTGGCCGTTGGGAGGCAGCCCGGATTGTCGCATGTTTTCGCATTCTGACCATATCCGCGAAATCGAAAGCGTCAGTCTCGGCGCGGCAACCAACCGTGATGATATTGTTGTGCAGAGCTGGCTGCGCTGCATCAACCAACACCGGCTCGATCCGGCACAGGCTTGCGAAGCCTATATCGTGCCCGATACCGAGTTGCGTGAACACCGTCAGCAGTCGGAAGAACTCATATCGATCGCGCGGTCTGGACTTGAGAACCTGTTTCGGCAGGTCGCCGGCCAAAATTATGTGCTGCTGCTCTCGGATCGCCAGGGCGTGACGGTCGAATTTCTTGGAGATCCGCTGTTCGACAATAATCTGCGCAAGGCGGGGCTCTATCTTGGTTCCGAGTGGTCGGAATCCCGGGCGGGAACCTGTGCCGTCGGCGCCTGCATCGAAAGTGGGGATGCGCTAAGCATTCATCAGACCGATCATTTCGATAATACGCACACGCCGCTGTCCTGCACTGCTGCGCCGATCTACGATGTTCGGGGGGCGCTCGCGGCGGTGCTCGACATTTCGCTCCTGAGTTCTCCCATCAAGAAGGCAAGCCAGAATCTCGCGTTGCACCTGGTCACGGCGACCGTGCGGCGTATCGAGCTAGCCAACTTGATGGCGCAGGCAAGCCGGGAGTGGGTGCTGCGCTTCGCCCGGTCGCCGGAATTTCTGGACGTCGATCCCGAGGCGGCCATTTCCATCGACGGATCTGGACGCATCATCGGGATGACCAATGGTGGCGCCAAGATCTTGGCGCGTTCCGTGAGCCGCGACTGGCGCCAGTCCGGCGATCTGATCGGGCAGCCGATTTCACGCTTCTTTGAAATTGATATCAACGACCTGCCGAATTTGACACGGCAACGCCGGACGCAGGATCGCCTCGTCTTTGCCCGCGATGGCAACGCGCTGTTTGCCCATGCGATCGAACCGAACATCGCCGTGCGCGCGCCTACAAGCGTCCGGCACGAGATTCCAGCCTCGTTGCGCGATCTCGGCCGAGGCGATCCGCAAATCGGAGTTCTTCAGGTCAAGGCTGCAAAACTCGCCGCAAGGCCATTGTCGATCCTCATTCAGGGTGAAACGGGGACGGGCAAGGAATATCTCGCCCGTGCGATCCATGACAGCAGCGCCGTCAAGGGCAGGTTTGTAGCCGTCAATTGTGCGGCGATTCCCGAGCAGTTGATCGAAGGCGAATTGTTCGGTCATGTTCCGGGGGCGTTCACCGGGGCCAACGCCAAGGGCCGCAAGGGTCTGATTGAAGAGGCTGACGGCGGCACGTTGTTCCTCGACGAGATCGGTGACATGCCGCTACCGCTCCAGAGCCGGTTGTTGCGTGTGCTCGCGGAGAAGGAGCTGATGCCGATCGGTGCGACCCGTCCGAAGCCGGTCGATGTTCGCGTGATCTCCGCCTCTCACCGCATGATCGAAACGCTCGTGAAGGACGGACGTTTTCGCGAGGACTTGTTTTACCGGTTGAACGCCGCAACGCTTTTCTTGCCTCCGTTGCGAGGGCGATCTGACTTTGCGTGGCTTCTGGGCAAGATCGTGGAGAGGCATCGGGCGAAGGAAGGCTCGCTGGCCGTGTCCCCGGCAGCGCTCGATGCGCTTGAGGCATACGCCTGGCCTGGCAATATCCGTGAGCTGGACAATGTCATCTCAGTCGCCGCGGCGCTCTGCCAAAATGGAGTCATCGAACCTCACGATCTTCCCGAGGCCTTGCTGAAAACGACCGGCGTCGCACAGGCGAAAGAACCGCATTCGCAGAAAACGATGCTGGAAACGGTGCTTGCGGCCTGCGGCGGGAATGTTTCGGAAGCCGCGCGCAGGCTGGGTGTCGACCGGTCCACCGTTCATCGTCAAATCAAACGATACGGTTTGAACCAACCTACCTGACGTTGTCGCGGTGAGACTGCAACAGGTGTGGCATCTGTTGCAGGCCTTGCAACAGTAGCGCTCCCTGTTTCACCTGAAAACGAAGGATTTCTTCGGGTTTTGCCGTTGGCACGGCGATTGCTCCTTTCATTTGCAAGCATTCGTAAGAGTGCAACAGCAAATGGGAGGATTTTCATGTCATTCGATCTCGAGGGGCGCGCGATTGTCGTGACCGGATCCGGCCGCGGCATCGGCGAAGCCATCGCACGCGGCCTTGCGGCGGATGGGGCACTGCTGACGATCGCGGACATTGACGAAGGCAATGCTTCGACAGTCGCGGAAGGAATTCGCGCCGCAGGCGGCAAGGCGATCGCCGTCCGCGTCGATGTCACCGACCGCGACAGCGTCAAGGCCATGATCGCCGCGACGGTGAAGGCGCACGGCAAGCTGGATGTGATCTTCAACAATGCGGGCATAGCGCAGACGAAGCCGTTCCTGTCCATCACCGAACAGGATTGGCGCAGGGTCATGGATACCAACGGTCTTGGCGTTCTCATCTGCATGCAGGAGGCGATCAAGCAGATGATCGCGCAGGGCCACGGCGGCAAGATCATCAACACCGCCTCCATCGCGGGCAAGCAGGGTTATGAGCCGCTGGCTCACTATTCGGCCAGCAAGTTCGGCGTCGTGGCGTTGACGCAGGCGGCGGCCCGCGCCTTCGGAGCTCAGAAGATCAACGTCAATGCGATCTGTCCGGGTGTCGTGGCGACGGACATGTGGAAGCTCATCGACAAGGGCTTCAAGGACGAGGGGTTGACCTCGCGCGACAACGAAGCCTTCGAGACGTTCTCTGCCGGGATTTTGCTCGGGCGTCCATCCGCGGCGGACGATCTCTGTGGTGTTGCGCGATTCCTGGCGTCATCCGCATCCGACTACATGACCGGCCAAAGTCTCGTCGTCGACGGAGGCTTGGTTCTTATCTGAGGTCGCGCCGAGCTGAGGCGTCGGGCCTCGCCGCGACAAATGGAGCGGCGTTTTCTGTCGCTGCAATGAAAGGACTAGCAAAGGCGACGCCGTGAAATGAAGCGAACTCTGGACTCGGGACACTAGTGCGTTTGTGGAAAGCGGTTCGCGAAGAAACCGCATCAAAACAAAAACCAGAACCCCGGCTTGATTCCATCAACGCCGGAAAGGCTCCAGGAGGGAAACAAACATGCAGTATGCGATCGAGGTTGCGCCATTCCGGCTAAATTCGTCGGTCAAGGGATTGGCGTTGGTCTACGGGCTCACCATTCTTTCGTGTTTCATCGTCAACCTGATCGTCAAGGCGATGCCGATCGGACCATGGAGCAGCGATCAGATCAGCCAGATGTTCTGGCTAGATAACGTCACCTGGCAATTGCTCAGTCTGTGGTGGGCCCTGCTGTCGATCGTATGTTGCGGCTGGCCGTTTGATCGAATCAAGAGCAATCTCGCGCGCGGATTTGTCATCGTTGCAGCTTCGTGGGTCTTGGGCTGGCTATCGGCAAAGTCGATCTACTGGAGCGGGCTTGGCGCCGATTGGATATTTCCGATCGTCGGATGCATCTTCTTCTTTCTGGCGTTCTTTTCATTCACGGGTGAGAACTGGATCGTGGCGGGTATGCCGCCGTACCGGCAGTTTTTCATTCTGCTGGTTCTGATCGGCTCCTGCACCTATCTCGTCACGAGCTCGGTGGTACGGTGGATACCGGCTTGGTGGTTTCCCTTCGTGCAGATGGGGGCCGCTACGGGACTCCTCGCATACTGGACGCGGGGGATGAAACAACCGGGTCGAGGGTTTACACAGATGGCGATCCTCTTCCTGACCGTGCTTCTCTGCCTATGGGTCAGCCGCTACTTGGGGCTGTGGGATTCCGCTAAGCCCGGCGTCGGGAATTTCTGGTCCATCGGATACTTCACCGACGATCAATACTGGCTGCTGTGGTTCATGGTCGCCTGCTCGGTTACCTATGGCGTTTTGATCCCCATTCACAACTGGCCGTTCTCCCAGATTCCCATGCCGTGGGGTGGATTGGCGGCGTCCGGCTTTTGCCTGTTGCTCGCCTATCTGGTGACGAAACTCTTGTTCGACCTGATCGGGCCGGTTTTCGGCAACATCAGTGAAGCCTTCACCTACGGCTACATGGGCACGCACTGGTCCTTCATCGTTCCGATGCTGTTCGGCTACGGCCTGGCTGAGCCCTATCTCTGGAAGGGACAGAGGACGCCAGGCTCTTGGGACGATGTCCCGTGAGGATGAGAGAGGCGCCGAACTGGGCAACTCGCGATCATATGCAGCAAACCACCAACGCAAATACTTACAGGAGCAAAGAATGAAAGCCTTACGATTTCATGCAGCCAAAGATCTGCGTCTCGATACGATTCCAATACCATCGGAAACGCCTGCCACAGGTCAGGTGCTGATCCGGAACCGCTTCGTCGGCATCTGCGGCACTGACCTGCACGAGTATGCTTACGGGCCGATCTTCATCCCCGTCGAACCGCATCCGTTTACAGGCGCCAGCGGGCCGCAGGTTCTCGGTCATGAATTCGGCGGCGTGGTCGAAGCGGTCGGGAAGGGCGTCACATCGGTAAAGCCGGGCGACCGCATATCGGTTCAGCCGTTGATCATGCCACGCTCCGGCGACTATTTCGCCGACCGCGGTCTCTTCCATCTCAGTTCGCAACTTGCATTGGCGGGGCTGAGCTGGGTGTCCGGCGGAATGGCGGAATATGCCCTGCTCAACGAATATAACGTTGAGAAGATCCCGGACGAGATGACTGATGAGGAAGCTGCGCTTGTCGAGCCGACGGCGGTGGCCGTCTACGCCTGCGACCGCGGTGGCGTGACGGCAGGCAACAGCGTGCTGGTAACCGGCGCGGGCCCAATCGGGATATTGACGCTGCTGGCTGCGCGGGCGGCGGGTGCTGCTCAGCTTTTCGTTTCAGATATCAACAACGCGCGACTGAAATTCGCCAAGTCCATCTTGCCTGACGTCGTCACCATTAATCCGAAGCGCGACAATCCCGGCGATGTGGTCCGCTCGTTGAGCGAAGGCAATGTCGGCTGCGACGTCGCGATCGAATGCGTCGGCAACGAGCAGGCTCTCAAAGCTTGCACGGACGCGGTGCGGAAGCAGGGGGTGGTGGTGCAGACCGGTCTTCATCCCCACGAAAATCCGCTCGACTGGTTCCAGGTCACCTTCAAGGACATCGATATACGCGGCTCGTGGGCCTATCCGACGCATTACTGGCCGCGTGTTATCAGGCTGATCAGCACCGGTCTGCTTCCGGCGAAGAAGGTGGTGACCAAGAAGATCACGCTGGATCAGGCGGTCGGAGAGGGTTTCGACGTGCTGCTCGATCCTGCCGGTCAGCATCTGAAAATCCTGATCGATCTGACGAAATAGCTTCTGCGAAAGGCGCGGTCGCTCGCCAGGCATGGCGAGCGCCGCATTGACTGACATTACCAAATACAAGAGAGAGGAGACGACTATGCTGGACAATAGCCCTCACACCAAGGTGGAGGCTGCCCTCGGTAAGCTGGAGGACGCGCTCGCCAGCGGCGAGATTGATGTCGCGGTGAATCTGTTTCAGGCCGACTGCTACTGGCGCGATCTCGTGGCCTTCACCTGGAACCTGCGCACCATGGAAGGCCAGGGCCAGATCCGGGAGATGTTGACGACGCAGCTCGCCGGCATCAAACCGCGCCATTTTCGTCAGGATCCAAGCAATCCCGCGAGCGAAGCCGACGGCGTCGCGGATGGTTGGTTTGAATTCGAGACCGAAGTGGCGCGTGGCTACGGCCATATCCGGCTGAAGAACGGGCTGATATGGACGCTGCTCACGACCTTGACGGAACTGAAAGGCCACGAGGAGCCGAAAGGGCCGATGCGGCCCATGGGGGCCGAGCACGGCAGCGACCCTAGTCGCAAGACCTGGAAGGAAAAGCGCGAACAGGAGACCGCCGAACTCGGCATCAAGACGCAACCTTACGTCCTTATTGTCGGCGGCGGTCAGGGCGGCATCGCCCTTGGCGCACGATTGCGGCAGCTCGGCGTGCCGACCATTATCATCGAGAAGAACGAGCGGCCGGGCGATAGCTGGCGCAAGCGCTACAAGTCGCTCTGCCTGCACGATCCCGTCTGGTACGATCATTTGCCGTACATCCCGTTCCCGGAGAACTGGCCGGTGTTCGCGCCGAAGGACAAGATCGGCGATTGGCTGGAAATGTACACGAAGGTCATGGAGCTGAACTACTGGAGTTCCACGACGTGCAAATCCGCCAAGTACGACGAGAGGGCAAAGGAGTGGACGGTCGTCGTCGAGCGTGGCGGCAAGGAGATCGTGCTGAAGCCGAAACAGCTCGTGCTGGCGACCGGGATGTCGGGCAAGGCAAACATCCCGAAGTTCAGGGGGCAGGATGTTTTCAAGGGCGAGCAGCAGCACTCGTCGCAACATCCGGGACCGGACGCCTACAAGGGAAAGAAGGTGGTTGTCGTCGGATCCAACAACTCCGCGCACGATATCTGCGCGGCGCTCTGGGAGGCCGGGGCCGATGTGACGATGTTGCAACGCTCGTCAACCCACATCGTGAAATCGGACTCGCTGATGGAAATTGGCCTTGGCGATCTCTATTCCGAGCGTGCCGTCACCTCAGGCATGACGACCCGCAAGGCGGATCTGATTTTCGCCTCGCTCCCCTATCGCATCATGCACGAATTCCAGATCCCGATTTACAACGCCATTCGTAAGAAGGACGAAGCGTTCTACAAGCGGCTGGAAAAGGCCGGCTTCATGCTGGATTTCGGCGACGACGAGTCCGGCCTGTTCATGAAATATCTGCGCCGCGGCTCCGGATATTACATAGATGTCGGAGCCTGCGATCTCGTTGCCGATGGAAGGATCAAGCTGGTGAGCGGCGTGAACGTTCGCGAGCTCAAGGAGCATTCGATTCTGTTGGATGATGGCCGCGAGCTGGATGCGGATCTGATCGTTTACGCCACCGGCTACGGCTCGATGAACGGTTGGGCCGCGGACCTGATCTCCAAGGACGTGGCCGACAAGGTCGGCAAATGCTGGGGACTCGGCTCCAACACGACCAAGGATCCTGGCCCGTGGGAAGGCGAACAGCGCAACATGTGGAAACCGACGCAACAGGAAGGTCTCTGGTTCCACGGCGGCAATCTGCACCAGTCGCGCCACTATTCCCAGTATCTTTCATTGCAGCTAAAGGCCCGAAAGGAGGGACTTGCGACGCCGGTTTACGGCCTGCAGGAAGTCCATCATCTTTCCTGAGGTGCATTGACGCGATGGCGTGCGGCGATTCATGTCGCCGCACGCCATCGGTTCGCTACTCCGCCGCTCTTGCACGCAGCCGCTGCGCATAGACGTTGATGACGAGCGCGGCGAGCAGGATCAGGCCGCGGATCAGGATCTTCAGGAAGCTGTCGATGTTGACATGGTCGAGGCCGTTGTTGAGCACGCCCAATACGAACAGTCCGACAATGGTGTTGCCGATGCCGCCGCGGCCGCCGAACAGACTGGTGCCGCCGACCACCACAGCGGCGATCGAATCGAGCAGGTAGGTGTCGAATTCGTTCTGCTGCGCGCTGCCGAAATGCGCGACGCCCAGCATGCCGGCGATGCCGGAGCAGACCGCGGAGATCACCATAACGCTGCCGAGGATCAGCTTGACGTTGAGGCCGGAATATTCGGCCGCTTCGCGATTGCCGCCGACCATGTAGACGTAGCGGCCGAAGCGGGTGTAGGTGAGCACCAGGTGGCCGGCGAGCAGCATCACCGCCGCGACGATCACGATCCATGGAATGCCGCCGATCGAGCCGGAACCGAGCGTCGTGACCAGGTCCGGCACCTTGTAGGCGATCTGGCCGCGCACCAGCAGCGCCGAGATGCCGGCCGCGATCTGCATCATCGCCAGCGTCATGATGAAAGAGGGGATGCCGATCACGGTCAGCCCCAGCGCATTGACGAGGCCGAGCAGTGCGCAGAGCGCCAATGACAGGAGGATCGCCGCCCAGCCCGGCAGCGGGACATTGGCGATGTTCACATAGGATTCCTGCAGCGTGAAATAGGCAACGGCAATGCCGGTGACATTGGCGATGGCTGCGATCGAGAGATCGATCTCCGCGCACAGGATCACGAAGGTCAGTCCGACGGCGATGATGCCGGTCACGGAGACTTGCGTCAGGATGTTGCCGAGATTGTCGAGGGTTGCGAAGGAGGGGCTCGCGATCGCGAAGAACCCGCTCAGGCAGATCAGGGTCAGGAACGGCGCGATGTTGCGCATCTGCGAGCGGAGGATCGCAGCCGCGCTGCGCTGTCCACCGCGATGCACTGATGCAGTCACTCCTTCGCTGGTCGCCATGCTGTTCTCCGTCAGGCTGCCTCAAGCAGGCGGTCCTTGCTGACCACCTCACCCGCAAACTCGCGCACCACGGCGCCACGCTTCAGGACAATGATACGATCGGCCAGCGACAACACCGTCTCAGGTTCGGTCGAGAGCACGATGATGGCGAGCCCCTTGGCGCTGAGCTCGCGGACGATGTTGATGACATCGTTCTTGGCTCCGACATCCATGCCGCGGGTCGGCTCGCACAGCACCAGCACCCGCGGCGGATAGCTCAGCCATTTGGCGAGCGCGACCTTCTGCTGATTGCCGCCCGAGAGCATGCCGAGATCGAGCTCGACCACCGCAGGGCGGATCTGCAACTGATCGACCTGCCGGACGGCAATCGACCGCTCGCGCGCCGGCTTGAGCAGAAGCGCGGATATCCGATCGAGCACGCTGATCGAGATGTTCTTATAGACCGGCTCCTGGTGGAACAGCATCGCGCGGCGGCTCTCGGGAACGAAGGCGATGCCGGCGCGCCGGGCGGCGGCCGTGCTGGCGAAGGCTTTACGGTCGCCGTCGATGAGCACCACGCCGCTATCGGGCTTGATCTTGCCAAACAGGACGCGCGCCAATTCGAGCTGACCGCACCCCATGAAGCCGTAGATGCCGAGCACTTCGCCGGCGCGCACCTCGAATGAGACGTCCTGAACGCTGCGGGCGAGCGAGAGTGCGTCGGCCTTCAGGACCACGGGGCGGTTACCGCGCGGCGGCAGCGTGATGTCGTGCGCATAGGTCTCTTCCAGCGCTTCGCGGCCCTTGCCGATCATCGCTTCGATCAGGGCAGCCTTGCTCGTCGCGACGGCCTCCGTTTCGTGGACCTTCCGTCCGTTGCGGAACACAGTCACGGTGTCGGAGATGCGCAGGATGTCCTCGATGAAATGGGAAATGAAGACGATGCCGGTGCCCTCGTCGCGCAGCCGTCGCAAGGTCGCGAACAACCGCTCGACCTCGGGTGGGGAGAGCGCAGAGGTCGGCTCGTCCAGGATGATGATGCGGGCGCCGGAAAACAGCACGCGGGCGATCTCGATCAGTTGCTGCAGGCCGATCGGCAGATCGCCGAGCCGCGTCATCGGATCGACGTCGATGCCGAAACGCGCAAGCTGCTCGCCCGCCTCGCGCGCCATTCTCCGCCATTGAACCAGGCCGAAACGGTTGGTCGGCTGGGTACCGAGAAAGACGTTTTCGGCGACGGAAAGATCGGGCGCGACGCTGAGCTCCTGATGCACCATGGCGATGCCGGCCGCATGGGCATCGCGTGCCGAGCGGAAACGGACCTCGCGCCCGTCGAGTGCGATGTGGCCGGAGAATTCCGGATGCACGCCGGCGATGATCTTCATCAGCGTACTTTTTCCAGCGCCGTTCTCGCCGACGAGACCGTGGATCTCGCCGGCATAGAGCGCGAAGTCGACCCCACGAAGCGCTTCGACACCGCCGAAAGCCTTCGTGATCTCCCTCAGTTCGAGGATGGGTGAGCGTCCCTGTGGCATGCGGGCGGCTCAGATCAGGAAATGATCCTCCATCCATTGCATCCCCGCGGCGTTGGCCTTGGTTACGACAGGGCCGTCGGTCACCACGCTCTTTGGAATGCCCTGTCCGCTCTTCTCGCCCGCGGTCACCGCGGCAACGCCGGCGATGATGGCGCCGCCGTGGATGCGGCAGGATGGATTACGAACGGTTGCGAACATGCGGCCTTCGCTCACCGCCTGGATCGCCGGCGGCATGGCGTCGACCCCGCCGATCAGGATGTTGGTACGGTTGCGCGCCTTCATGATGTTGTAGGCGGCGAGCGCCATGTCGTCATTGTGGAAGAAGGCGGCGTCGATCTGCGGATATTTGGTGAGATAGGTCTCCCACAGACGCGCGGTCTTGGAGACGTCCCAATCGGCCGGCTGGGTATCGAGCACCTCGATGTTCGGATACTGCTTCACGACAGAGTTGAAGCCCTTGGCGCGGCCCTGCGCGCCGGTGTGGCCGAGCGCGCCTTGCGTCATGATGATCTTGCCCTTGCCGCCGATGGCGTTGACGAGCGCCTGCGTCACCGAGGAGCCCATGAATTCGTTGTCGGGGGCGAGGAAGGAATGGACGTTGATCTGATCGAGCGGAGCGATCAGCGTATCCATGTCGATGACGGGAATGCCGGCGTCGATCATCTTCTGCACCGGCTGGGTCAGCGTGCCGATGCCGAATGCCTGGATGGCGACGAAGTCCCATTTCTGCGACGCCATGTTGTCGATCGCGGCGCGCTGCTTGACTGCATCGAGCTGGCCATCGAACCAGGTGACCTCGACGTTGAAGAGCTTGCCCCAGTATTCGGCCGCCTGTTTGCCTTGCGCGCACCAGGTAGCCTGCAGGCCTGCGTTGGAGAACGCAGCCTTCAGCGGTTTCTCGGAACGTCCAACTTCGGCCGCGAGCGCGCGGCTCACGCCAATCCCGCCGAGCAGCGCGGCGGCTGCGCCGCCGGCTGCCGCTGTCTGAAGAAGATCGCGCCTGGTCCTTGAGGATGTGTCCTTCCCTGGCATCGCACGCTCCCTGATATCTGTTTTTGGCGCCGTCGGCGTCGGTTGCACGCGCCGCGGATCAGGCAAAGTCTGTCACAATCGGAGCGTTCATGCCAACGGTTCCGATTCGGCGGCTGCGCTAGCCAACGTCCGGCATCACGATGCTTTCGATTTCGCGCAGCAATTTTTGCCACGCAGCATCGATTTCGACCGTCCACTCCACGCCAAGAATTTCTCGGAGCGCGCCCGCAATGACGGTGAAGAACGCGACGAACAATTCTCTCGGCGTGCCGTAAGCGTCGTGCGAGGCGACCTCGCATTCGATCATGCGGAAGTTGCCGCGCCGCTCGCCGGCGAAATTGAGAATCGCTTCGATGGTCAGCGCCAGCATCGAGCCTTTGACGAGCTCGCTGCCTTCGGTGCGAAACATCGCCGTTGCTTCGGGATGCGCTTCGAACAAGCGACGATAGACCAGCGGCGTCAGATCATCACAGCGCGCCGCCGCAAGTTCGAAGCTGCGCTCGATCGGATTTGCCGATGACATGATCAGCGATCGCGATGGCCTAAAGAAAAAAGAGCAGGGCACCAAGCCCTGCTCGAGAAATTGTGTCGACCCTATTTTCCCCAAAAATTCGGATTTGATCTTGATTGATGGGGTGACGCTGCTTCCGCGCGCCGGGCTCCTCCCGAGACTTGGACCACCAGACCGTCCGCCCTGTGGCTGGCCTGAGCCCGAATTGGTAGACCATCTTTTTTGTTTTGTCATCAATTTCAGCAACGATTGTTCAAAATTCGAGCAATTTGCGAAATGATTGGGATTTCGCCACTGCCGGTTGTAGAGCTGCAGTCAGGACCCGTCGCGGGGTAAAGGGGTAGGGCGCGGGCGGACACTTGGTCCCAGCCGATTATTCCTTGCGCCGGGACAAAAAGGCGGCGTTTCCACTCTCGACTCCGGCTGGGCGCAATGATTAGTTCCGCCATCGGATGGGTTTTGCGATGCGCCGGCGGCTGAAGAATTTTCTGCCCGTTTTCCTGATTGCGCTGATGGTGCAAGTCTTTGCGCCGATCGCAGCCTGTTGGGCGGCCGGAATCGCCGCTTCCGATCCGCTGGCTGCGGCCATCATCTGTCATGACAACACCGCCGGTTCCGGCGAAACCGACCCGGGCGGGCCGCACGTCCGAGACGGCTGCTGCTCGATCTGTAATGTGCTGCAGACCGGCACTCCGGTCGATCCACCCGAGATGACCGCCGGCGTTATCGAGCGGTCGCCCGAACAGGTGGCATGGCTCGATTTCGTGTCCCGCCTGGCGGATGTGCGGGCACGCTCCCACGCGCAGGCACGCGCCCCACCATCGATTTCCTGACTGCCGTTCGCTGCCGGTGCGCCTTCGCTGCGCCGGTTGACGCCGTCATTCAAGCCGGCCGCAGAGCCGGTGTCAGGAATTTCCTCCCATGTTACGCCTCGCTTTCCTGAGCGGTGCCGGCACAATGGTGCTTGGTGCCATGCTCGCCACCGATCCATCCCCGGCAACAGCGCAAACTGCCTTGCCGCCGGTCAACGTGGATGCACCCCGAGAAGCCCGCGCCAAGCCCGCGAAACCGAAGCCGGTGGGGCGCACGCTCGCCGCCCGGCCGCGGGTGACGCCGCCGAGGACCACTACCATCCCGACCGTCGTCGTGCAGCGCGACGTTGCGCCCTCGGTTCTGCGCGACGGGCTCAACCAGGCTCCCAGTGGCCAAACCCAAACCACCGTCGACCGCAGCCAGTTCGACAACCGGCCGGCGTTCTCGGTCGGAGACGTGCTGAGAGAGAGCCCCGGCATCTCGATCAAGCAGGGCAACGGGCCGCGCGACGTCGGCATTTCGATCCGCGGATCAAACGCCCGCAACGGCTTCGGGATTCGCAACCTCGTCATCATCGAGGACGGTTTTCCGGTCACCCAACCGGACGGACTGTCGCGCAGCGACCTGATCGATCCGCACGCCTATGGCGCAATCGACGTCATCCGCGGACCATCCTCGGCGCTGTTCGGCAACTACGCGACCGGCGGTGCGCTGAATTTCCGGACGCGGCCGGGCGGCACGATCGACGGTGTCGAATACGGCGTCGACGGCGGCAGCTTCGGTTACTTGAACAACTATCTGGCCGCAGGCAAGAAGGTTGGCAATTTCGAGGGCTCGTTGTTTGCGAGTGATGCGCGCGGCGACGGTTACATCAGCAATAGCTGGTTCAACACCCAGACGGTGAATTTCCTCGGCACGCTGCAGGCCACGCCCGATGACCGCTTCACGGTCAAGTTCATCAACAACGACCTGAGTGCGCGGCTGCCGATCCGGCTGTCGCTGAATCAGTACAACCAGAACCCTTTCCAGAGCGGCTGCGTGACCGGGGCCACCGCGGCACTCGGCTGCGCAACGGTGCCGCTGTTCAACAACGGCTTCAACGCGGCGGCGGGAATCGACAGGGAGACTGCGCTGCAGGCGGGGCTCGGCCGTAACGATCGTCGCACCATCGTCGGTGGCCGCTGGGAGCATGATTTCGACAATCAGACCACCTGGCGCAACCAGTTCGTGTTCGACGACCGCAACATCAATCAGCCGACCGGAGCGACCAGCGCAATCGGCGATTTCCCGTCCTACAACTATATGAGCGACATCACGCGGCGCGGCGAGATCCTTGGCATGGACTCGACCACCTATTTCGGGGGCTGGTACAACACGCTCGCCGCCTCCAGCGATACGCGCAATGTCGCGCCGGGCGGCAATGCCACGCTTGGAGCGCTATCCAGCAATCTGTACAGCGATACATCCAACTACGGCGTTCGCGCGCGACAGGAACTCAAGCTCAACCCGTCGCTCACGGCGATCGCGGGCATTGGATGGGAAACGACCAACCTCAAGGGAAGGAACACGGCGTACACCTATACTGGCCCGACGGGGATCACGACAACGACGGTGACGACCGCCGATCGGCAGTTCCAGAACACTGCGCCGGAGCTTGCGCTTCTCTACAGGCTGAACAGCGAGTGGCAATTCCGCGGCAGGGTGGCTACCGGATACGGGACGCCGCAGGTCGGAAACCTCTTTGTGCTGTCAAACGGTCAGAACGGCAACAATACAGGGCTGCAGGCGCAGAAAAACCTCGGTTACGATCTGGGCTTCGACTGGACGCCGAACAGCGCGCTCAAGCTGAGCGCCACCGGCTTCTACGAGTTTTTCAAGGATGAACTGGTGTCGCAGGCAACTCCGGTCGGAGCGCCCAATGCGAGCTATATGTTCAATGCGCCGCGATCCGAGCATCGCGGCGTGGAGCTTGCCGCCGACTGGCGGTTCCTCCCGGGCTGGCGGCTGACGGCGGCCTACACCTATCTCGACGAGGTCTATACGGAGTACGTCGAGAACATCACCAATGGTGCGGTGTTCGGCTTCAACCGCGCGGGAAACAAGATCCCCGGCATCTCGCCGAACGAATTGACCGCACGGCTTTCCTACGACCAGTTGTCCGGGCCGCTTCGCGGTCTCGGCGCGTTCGTGGAAGTGCAGTGGAAGGACTCCTTCTACATGGACAACGCCAATCTCCTGAAGGCGCCCGGATATGAGCTGGTCAACCTCAATGTCCACTACGGCACCGACCTGGTCTCGGACTATTTCAAGGCGATCAACCTCTATTTCGAGGTGCGGAACGTCTTTGACCGGACGTACGTGGCTTCCGCCAACAACATTGCTGATGCGGTGACGGCGGGGGGCATTCAAAACCCCGCGAGCGTGCTGGCCAACACCACCGGCTCGATCTATGCCGGAGCGCCAAGAACGTTTGTGGCCGGCATGAAACTGGCGTTCAAATGAGGTGCGTTGTCATGAGAGACGTGAGACCTGTTCTCGGTGCTGCTGCCATGGCCGCCGCCTTCATCCTCTGGCACGGTAGCGCATTCGCGCAGATGAACCATCAGCACGCGTCGGAAGCCGCATGCGAGGAGACGGTCCTGCGCTGCGCGAGCAAGGTTACGCCCGTGTTCAGTTCCGACGGCGCGCTTTGGCTGGTCTGGATGGCCGGCGGTCAGATCTCCGTTGCAAGTTCGAAGGACGAAGGAAAGACCTTCTCTTCGCCGGTACAGGTCACGCGCGAGAACCTTAATCTGGATTGGGGACCGGACGCCCGTCCGAAGATCGCCGTCGATGGCAAGGGGCGGATTGCGCTGGTGTTCTCGATCTTCAGGGACAAGGCCTTCAACGGTCAGGTGCTCACGACGCAATCGACCGATGGCGGGAAAAGCTTTGCTCCCTTGCATCCGATCACCGCTGATAACGAGAGCCAGCGCTTCGAGGCCATTGCCTTCGAGCCTGACGGCACCGTGTTGGCGGCCTGGCTCGACAAGCGCAACCGCGTGCCGGCGCGGCAGAACGGCAAGGCCTACGATGGCGCGGGCCTGTTCTTCGCGACGTCGAAGGACGGCGGTTCGACTTACTCCGACGCGCAGCTCGTCGCCGACAACACCTGCGAATGTTGTCGCCTCGGCCTAGCCCTGGATGGCAGCGGCCGCCCGGTCATCCTATTCAGGAATATCTTTGAGGGCGGTGTCCGCGATCATGCAGTCGTCACCTTCTCAGGTCCGGCCTCGCCGGGGGAGGTCCACCGCGTCAGCCGGGATGACTGGCAGATCGCGGCCTGCCCGCATCACGGACCGAGCCTGTCAATCTCGCCAAACGGAACCTATCATGTCGCCTGGTACACGAACGGCAAGGCGCGTAAGGGGCTGTTCTATGCGCGCTCGACCGATGGCGGAAAAACCTTCTCGGATCCGCTGGCGATCGGCGAGCGCAGCCGAAGCCCGTCGCGGCCTCAGGTCATCGCCGGACCGGAAGGGCTTGTGATGGTCTGGAAGGAGTTCGACGGTGAGAAAACCGAGGTGAAGCTGATGACGTCACAGGATGATGGAGCGACCTGGTCGACATCCAGGGTGATCGCCAGCACGACCGACAATTCCGACCATCCGCTGCTCGTCTCGGACAACCGGCGAGTCTATCTCTCCTGGATGACGAAGGCCGATGGATACCGTTTCCAACCAATCGAGAGAGAGCCATGAAACGCGAACTGCTTGCCGCAGCATTTCTGTTGGGGACGCTTTCCGCCGCAGCAACCGCGGAGGACGCCGAGCTCAAGTCATTCGAACGCGGAAGCTGGCAGCAGATTCTGCGTTCACACGCCGGTCGTCCTACCCTGGTTCATTTCTGGGGCGTGACCTGTGGTCCATGCAAGGTCGAGTTACCCCAGCTCGGCAAGTTCATGAAGGATCATCCTGGAATCGATGTGGTCACGATCAGTGCGGACCTGGTGCCCAATCTCCCGGAGGCGACGCAATCGATGCTGCAGAAAGCGGGGCTCTCCGCGGCCGAGAACTGGATGTTCAGCGATGGCTTTGCCGATCGGCTGCGATTTGAAATCGATCCGGCCTGGCAGGGCGATATTCCGCGCACGATGCTGATCGCGCGCGGCGGCGCAGTCACGACGATCGAGGGAGCGGCCGAGATGCCGGAGCTCGACAAATGGGCACAAGGACAGGCCGCGACGACGGGATCAAGATAACAAGTCAATCTGAAATACGGGATAGAACAACATGAAAAAACGCTCTTCCATCATTACGCTCGCTCCTCTCCTGGCCATCTTGCTCGGTGTCCCGGCGCAGGCCGAAGACATCAAGGCCGGCGATCTCGTCATCAGCCAGGCTTGGAGCCGGGCGACGCCGAGCGGCGCGAAGGTCGCTGGCGGCTATCTCACGATCGAGAACAAGGGCTCGTCACCGGACCGGCTGGTGGGGGCCTCCGGCGATATCGCCGGCAAGCTCGAGGTGCATGAGATGGCGACGGAGAACGGCGTGATGAAGATGCGCCCGTTGGAGAAGGGTCTCGTGATCGAGCCCGGCAAGACCGTCAAGCTCGCGCCCGGCGGCTATCATCTGATGATGTTCGACCTGAAGAATCCGCTGAAGCAGGGCGACACGGTGCCGGTCACGCTCGAATTCGAGAAGGCGGGCAAGGTGACATTGTCGCTCGACGTGCAGGCTGTCGGAGCGACGGCGCCGGGCGGCGACCATGGCGGTCACATGGAGATGAAGAAGTCGCACGATCATTCCGGCAGCAAGATGTGAGGCCGGGCAAGAGGCGCTTGAGGTTGTAGGGTGGGCAAAGCGCAGCGTGCCCACCGCTACGAGTGGAATGTTTGATGGTGGGCACGCTGCGCTTTGCCCACCCTACAGGTCGGCCAGATTTAGGGTGAACGTCCGGTAAGGTTTGCTTTACCCACCCCCGGCGATCTCATTACAAATCGGCGCAATGCCCGCAAATCGGCTTATTTGGCGGCTTTTTCGCAAGTACCGGCCTTGTGTTTTCGTATCCGATCCGGTTTCACTGCGTTTCTCTTGCCTCCTCAACTGATTCCTGAGTGCGCCCATGCGATTGTCGCGGTTTTTCCTGCCTATCCTGAAAGAAAACCCGAAAGAGGCGGAGATCGTCTCGCATCGCCTGATGCTGCGCGCCGGCATGATCCGGCAGGAGGCCGCGGGCATCTATGCCTGGCTGCCGCTCGGCTTCAAGGTCCTGCAGAAGATCGAGCAGATCGTGCGCGAGGAGCAGGACCGCGCCGGCGCGCTGGAACTGATGATGCCGACCCTGCAACTCGCCGACCTCTGGCGCGAGAGCGGCCGCTACGACGCCTACGGCCCGGAAATGCTGCGCATCACCGACCGCCACAAGCGCGAGCTGCTTTACGGGCCGACCAACGAAGAAATGATCACGGAAATCTTCCGTGCCTATGTGAAGTCGTATAAGAGCCTGCCGCTCAATCTCTACCACATCCAGTGGAAGTTCCGCGACGAGCAGCGCCCGCGCTTCGGCGTGATGCGCGGCCGCGAGTTCCTGATGAAGGACGCCTATTCCTTCGATCTCGACGAGGCCGGCGCGCGGCGCACCTACAACAGGATGTTCGTCGCTTACCTGCGCACGTTTGCGCGGATGGGGCTGAAGGCGATCCCGATGCGCGCCGAAACCGGGCCGATCGGCGGCGACTTGAGCCATGAATTCATCGTGCTGGCGGAGACCGGCGAGTCCGGCGTGTTCTGCAACAGCGACGTGCTCGATTTGCCGATTCCGCCCGATGATGTGGACTACGACGGCGATCTCACTGACATCATCAAGCAGTGGACCTCGGTCTATGCCGCGACCGAGGACGTCCATGACGCCGCGCGCTTCGAGAGTGAGGTGCCGGCGGAGAAGCGGGTGCATACGCGTGGCATCGAGGTCGGCCAGATCTTCTATTTCGGCACCAAATATTCCGACAGCATGAAGGCGCTGGTCGCGGGCCCCGACGGCGCGGAAGTGCCGATCCATGGCGGTTCCTATGGCGTCGGCGTCTCGCGGCTGGTCGGCGCCATCATCGAGGCCTGCCACGATGATGCCGGCATCAAATGGCCGGAAGCGGTTGCGCCGTTCAAGGCGGCGATCCTGAACCTGAAGCAGGGCGATGCCGCCGTTGATGCGGCCTGCGAAAAGCTCTACGCGGATTTGAAGGCCAAGGGCGTCGACGTGCTCTATGACGATACTGATCAGCGCGCCGGCGCGAAATTCGCCGCCGCCGACCTGATCGGCATCCCCTGGCAGGTCCTGGTCGGCCCGAAAGGCCTTGCCGAAGGCAAAGTCGAGATCAAGCGGCGCAGCGACGGCACGCGCGAGAACCTCACGCTCGACGACGCGCTTGTGAAGATCGCGGGATAGCGTTTATCCACCGCACCCGCGTGCGGTTGGCCAGTCCGGCCACATTTGGCCCCGAATCATGGGATTATCGACACATGGATGAGGCCATGACCGAAAAAGTCCGCACCCCGCCTTTTGCGCCCTTCGAATGGCTGCTGTCCGGACGTTACCTGCGGGCGCGTCGCAGGGAAGGTTTCATTTCCGTGATTGCCGGCTTTTCCTTTCTCGGCATCATGCTCGGCGTCGCCACGCTGATCGTGGTGATGGCCGTGATGAACGGCTTCCGCAAGGAATTGCTCGACAAGATCCTCGGCCTCAATGGCCATCTCCTGGTCCAGCCGCTGGAATCGCCACTCACCGACTGGAAGGATGTCGCCGAGCGCATCAGCCAGGTGCAGGGTGTCCGGCTTGCGGCGCCCGTGGTGGACGGCCAGGCGCTGGCGTCCTCCGCCTTCAATGCCTCCGGCGTGCTCGTGCGCGGCATGCGGGCGGAAGACCTGAACAACCTGTTCTCGATCGCGAAGAACATCAAGCAGGGCAGCCTCGAGAATTTCGACGAAGGGCAGGGGGTCGCGATCGGCCGCCGCCTGGCCGATCAATTGTCGCTGCATGCCGGCGACAGCATCACCCTGGTGGCCCCGCGCGGTGCGGTGACGCCGATGGGGACGACGCCGCGCATAAAGCCTTACAAGATCGCGGCGGTGTTCGAGATCGGCATGTCCGAATATGACTCGGGTTTCGTGTTCATGCCGCTTGCGGAATCGCAGGCCTATTTCAACCGCAACAATGACGTCACCGCGATCGAGATATTCACCACCAATCCCGATCGCATCGACACGTTTCGCAAGACCGTGACGGAAGCCGCGGGACGGCCGGTGTTCCTGGTCGATTGGCGGCAGCGCAACTCGACCTTCTTCAACGCGCTACAGGTCGAGCGCAACGTGATGTTCCTGATCCTGACCATGATCGTATTGGTCGCGGCGCTCAACATCGTCTCCGGCCTGATCATGCTGGTAAAGGACAAGGGACAGGACATCGCGATCCTGCGCACGATGGGTGCGTCGCAAGGATCGATCATGCGCATCTTCCTGATCACGGGCGCCTCGATCGGTGTCGTGGGCACCATCGTCGGTTTCCTCGTGGGCATGCTGATCTGCGTGAACATCGAATCGATCCGGCAATTCCTGTCCTGGCTCACCAGCACCGAATTGTTCGACCCGACGCTCTACTTCCTGTCGAAGCTGCCGGCCGAGATCGATTTCGGCGAAACCACGGCCGTCGTCATCATGGCGCTGACGCTATCGTTCTTGGCGACGCTTTATCCGTCGTGGCGGGCCGCGCGGCTCGATCCCGTCGAAGCACTGCGCTACGAGTGAGGGCTGAGATGGCGGAGGGGGCGCAAGATGTGCCGGTCATCTATCTCCACGACATCAAGCGCCAGTACCGGCAGGGTGAGGCGACGCTGACGATTCTGGACGGCGCCAAGCTCGCGCTGTGGCCGGGACAGTCCGTGGCGCTGGTGGCGCCGTCCGGCTCGGGCAAATCGACGCTCCTGCACATCGCGGGCCTGCTCGAGACCCCCGACGACGGCGAAGTCTATGTCGGGGGCACGCCGACCTCGCAAATGTCGGATATCGATCGCACCCAGATCCGCCGCACCGATATTGGTTTCGTCTATCAGTCGCACCGGCTGTTGCCGGAATTCTCCGCGCTGGAGAACGTGATGCTGCCGCAGATGATCCGCGGCCTCAAACGCTCCGAGACCGTGAAACGCTCGACCGAGATCTTGTCCTATCTCGGCCTCGGCGACCGCATCAAGCATCGGCCGGCCGAGCTTTCCGGCGGTGAGCAGCAGCGGGTCGCCATTGCGCGCGCGGTCGCGAATGCGCCACGAGCGCTGCTGGCCGACGAGCCGACCGGCAACCTTGATCCGCAGACTGCTGACCACGTCTTCAACGCGCTGATGCAACTGGTGAAGGCGACGCGGGTTGCGATGCTGATCGCGACCCACAACATGGACCTTGCCGCCCGAATGGACCGCCGCGTGTCGCTGGCGAACGGGCAGGTGGTCGAGCTTGATTAAGGACAGGGGTTCAGTAGGCCCGGCGATAGCGTTTGTGACGCCGCGGTGACGAATCGACATACGCGTTAGCCGCGTAACGATAAGGGTAGGCGTTGGCCGCGTAAGGATTGACCACGCATTGGGCCGCCCGGCCCGACGCGGACATCGCGCATTGGGGCAGCGAGGTGTAGCTGCATTCGTAGTAGGTGACGGGGCCGTAGACGTGCAGGCAGACCGGATAATTCGGGTCATAGATCTGCGCGCGGGCGGATGATGCCGCCGCGACCGCGCCAAGCGTCAGGATCGCCAACATCGGAATGCGCATCGGTTCCTCCCGCGTCAGGACGACTATTCCGTCCTCCCATCGCTAACCCCACTCGGAACAGAGTATTCGCGGGCGGGACCGTCAAGTCACGTTCCCGCGCCGATCATTTGCCCTTCGCGGAGCGGAGGTGCGCTCCGACTCAATCGTTGAAAGGCTCGAAGAAGGGGACTACGGGCTGGGGCGGCGGCAGAGGACGGCGCGAAGCCCGCCGGCCGTTGCTGTCGCCGGCATAGAAGGGGTTGGGAATGCACCACAGGAAGCGGCCGGACGCCGTTGCCTGGCATTGCTCGTAGCTGGTAAAGGTGCAGTTGCTGAGCCCGGGATGTTCGTTCCCCTGGATACAGAATGGATAGCGCGTGCCGACCGCTGCGGCCGGCGCGGTTCCAAGGGTGCCGATCCCCGCGGCCGCGGACAAAACCAGGATTACGTTGCGCATCTCTTCTCCTTGATCGCAGCTCGTCGCTCGTCAGCCGATCCAAGCCGTACAACCGAGAGGACGTCAAACAAATATGCAACACAAGGAGTGTGGCGAAGGCCGAAGTGTGAATTTTTTGTGGCAGGGGAACGGTACGATCTTCGGGGCTAAGTGTAAGTAATACAACATTAACTCACGTTTTCGTCAGAATCGTTTCACCGCATCTGTTGCAGCCAAGTTACAGCAATTTTGAGGAACCGTGTTTATTGAGGCGCGTGAAGACCGTGGGGTCATCACATCTGGAACGGGAAATAAAAATGAAAAAGGTTTTGCTTGTAACGGCGAGCTTGGTCGCCCTTGGCGCCGCTGCGCCCGCGGTCGCCGCGGATCTCGCTGCGCGTCCTTACACCAAGGCTCCGCCGATGGTCGCCGCCATTTACGACTGGAGCGGCTTCTACATCGGCGTCAACGGCGGCTGGGGCTCGAGCCACAACACCTGGACCAACACGTCGGTCTTCGGTTTCGGCGTCGGTGAAGGTTCCCATGATGCGACCGGCGGTACGGTCGGTGGCCAGCTCGGCTATCGCTGGCAGGCCGGCAACTGGGTGTTCGGTGTCGAAGGCCAGGGCAACTGGGCCGACTTCAGCGGCTCGAACGTCAGCCTCATTGCACCTGCTGTCACCAATCGCTCCAAGATCGATGCCTTCGGCCTGATCACCGGCCAGGTCGGTTACGCCTGGAACAACGTGCTGCTCTACGCGAAGGGCGGTGCTGCGGTCACCAACAGCAAGCACGAGGGCTCGGTCCTTGGCGTGACCCTTGATAGCGTCGAAAAGACCCGTTGGGGTGGCACCGTCGGCGCCGGCGTCGAATTCGCCTTCGCTCCCGGCTGGTCGGCTGGCGTCGAATACAACCATCTGTTCCTCGACACCGAGAGCCACACCTTCGTCAGCCCGATTCTCGGCGTGACGCGTATCGACGACATCAAGCAGGACGCCGACCTCGTCACCGTCCGCTTGAACTACAAGTTCGGCTTCGGCGGCGCTCCGCTTATCGCGAAGTACTGATCCTCGCGAAACCAACGCGGCACAATCAGCCCCGGGCAATTTGCCCGGGGCTTTTTTCTTGGTTTGCCGTCGGTCGGCCCCTGATCATTCTCGGCGCGCGGCGCGAAAATGCCGCGATCGCGGCGCATCGTCAGCGCCATGCTGAAATCCGACGTGCAATGTCCGAGATGCGAAGCCGGTTACCGCCGCATCGAGGTCGATTCGCTTCCCGGCCAGCCGGGGGAATTCCGTTGCCTGGTCTGCGACGAACTCCTCGAGCGCTACAGCGAGAAGCCCTACGTCGCTTACAGGCTGACGGTCCAACCAGAAAAAGTGTTCGGATGACCTCGCCGGTTGCGGCCGCGCATTAACCACCCGCTTCATTCGCGTTCGCTTCTCCTCGCCAAACCGATGCTCGGCCTTGACTCCAGGAACAAATGAGGAACAATGTTCCTCGTATGTTCTCATCAAGGAGACGGCCGATGTTGAAGATTTTCGTCGAAGAGGCGGCGGCGCTGGCATCGATCACGCTGTTCATTGGGATGATCGCGGTCTGGGCCCAGTTGATTCCGCAGTTCTGAGCGGGGAGGAGGGGGCGCGCCGATTTCGTCGGCCGCCATCGGTTGCCATCCGTTGGGGAAAAGCGGGACGCCGCATCACGATGGCGCGTTCGGCGTGGACTCCGGGGATCGGACGCATCACCATTGAATGGCGAGTCGGGATCGGCGGCCTTGTGCCCGAGCCCGGCGGTTGCGTTCCTCCACCAAACCAAGGCCCTTCGAAGCACCCATGCCCAGTGCCGGATTCGTCCATCTTCACGTTCATTCGGCCTATTCTCTGCTGAAGGGTTCGATCAAGATCGCCAAGCTCGGCGAGCTTGCCAAGGCGGACCGCCAGCCGGCGCTGGCGCTGACCGACACCGACAACATGTTCGGTGCGCTGGAATTCTCCGACAAGATGGCCGGCTATGGCATCCAGCCTATCGTCGGCTGTGAGCTCGCGATCGATTTCGGCGACGTCGATCCGAATTCGCGCAGTGTGCTGGCCGGCGCTCCGGCCCGAATCGTGCTGCTCGCCGCGCGCGAACGCGGCTATCGCAGCCTGATGCGGCTGAACTCGCGGGCGTTCCTGGAGACGCCCGTCCACCAGTTGCCGCATATCAAGTTCGACTGGCTGACGGACGATGCCGAGGACCTGATCGCGCTGACCGGCGGTCCGGACGGACCGATCACGCTTGCGTTCGCGGCCGATCACGCCAGCCTTGCCGCCACGCGTTGCGACCGCCTGGCAAGCCTGTTCGGAGACCGCCTCTATATCGAGCTGCAGCGCCACAGCATCGACAAGGAGCGCCGCACCGAGGCCGGCCTGATCGATCTTGCCTATACGAAGGGCCTGCCGCTGGTTGCGACCAACGAGCCCTATTTCGCGAGCACCGACGACTACGAGGCCCACGATGCGCTGCTGTGCATTGCCGGCGGGCGGCTGATCGCAGAGACCGATCGCGAGCAGCTCACGCCCGACCACCGCTTCAAGACGCGCGCCGAGATGGCGGTGCTGTTTGCGGATATTCCGGAAGCCCTGGCGTCGACTGTTGAGATCGCCGAGCGCTGCTCGTTCCGGCCGAAGACGCGCAAGCCGATCTTGCCGCGCTTCACTGTAGGCGCGGGATCGGGGTCCGATGCGGCAAGCGAGGAGGCTGCGGAGCTGATGCGCCAGGCCGAGGAGGGGCTCGCGAGGCGTCTGCGGATCCACGGCTTGTCGCCGGGCATCACGGAAGAGGACTATCAGAAGCGTCTCGCTTTCGAGATCGATGTCATCAACCGCATGAACTATGCGGGCTACTTCCTGATCGTCTCCGACTTCATCAAATGGGCCAAGGCGCACGACATTCCGGTCGGGCCGGGCCGTGGTTCCGGCGCAGGTTCGCTGGTTGCCTGGGCGCTGACTATCACCGATCTCGATCCGATCCGGTTCGGCCTGCTGTTCGAGCGCTTCCTCAATCCGGAGCGCGTGTCGATGCCGGACTTCGACATCGACTTCTGCCAGGATCGCCGCGGCGAGGTGATCTCCTATGTGCAGGAGCGCTACGGCCGCGACCAGGTGGCGCAGATCATCACCTTCGGTACGCTGCAGGCGCGCGGCGTGCTGCGCGACGTCGGCCGCGTGCTGCAGATGCCCTATGGCCAGGTCGACAAGCTGACCAAGCTGGTGCCGCAGAATCCCGCCGCGCCCGTGACGCTGGCGCAGGCGATCGAGGGCGAACCAAAGCTGCAGGCTTTCCGCGACGAGGATCCGGTGGTCGCGCGCGCCTTCGACATCGCGCAGCGCCTGGAAGGCCTGACCCGACACGCGTCGACCCACGCCGCCGGCATCGTGATCGGTGACCGCCCCTTGAGCGAGCTCGTGCCGCTCTACCGCGATCCCAAATCCGACATGCCGGTGACCCAGTTCAATATGAAATGGGTTGAGCCGGCGGGGCTGGTGAAGTTCGACTTCCTCGGCCTGAAGACGCTGACGGTGCTTGATGTCGCCGTGAGGCTGCTCAAGCAGCGCGATGTGCACGTCGATCTGGCGACGCTGCCAATCGACGATGCCGACAGCTACCAGATGCTGGCGCGGGGCGATGTGGTCGGCGTGTTCCAGGTTGAAAGCCAGGGCATGCGGCGCGCCCTGATCGACATGCGGCCGGACCGTTTCGAGGACATCATCGCGCTGGTGGCGCTCTATCGCCCCGGCCCAATGGCCAACATCCCGACCTATTGCGCGCGCAAGCACGGCGATGAAGAGCCGGAATATCTGCATCCGATCCTGGAGCCGATCCTGAAAGAGACGTTCGGCGTCATCATCTACCAGGAGCAGGTGATGCAGATCGCGCAGCAAATGGCGGGCTACACGCTCGGCCAAGCCGACCTGCTGCGCCGCGCCATGGGCAAGAAGATCCGCGCCGAGATGGAGAAGCAGCGCGAGATCTTCGTCGCCGGCGCAGTCAAGAATGGCGTGCCGAAAGGCCAGGCGGAGACGATCTTCGAATTGCTCGCCAAGTTCGCCGACTACGGCTTCAACAAGAGCCACGCCGCGGCCTATGCGCTGGTCTCCTATCAGACCGCCTACATGAAGGCGCATTATCCGGTGGAGTTCCTGGCAGCGTCGATGACGCTCGAACTCAACAACACGGACAAGCTCTCCGAATTCCGTTCCGAGGCGCAGCGGCTCGGCATCAAGGTCGAGCCGCCCGACGTCAATCGCTCCGGCGCAACCTTCGACGTCGGCGGCAACACCATCTACTACGCATTGGCCGCGCTGAAAGGCGTCGGTCTGCAGGCGGTCGAGCAGATCGTGGAGGAGCGGAAAAAGGGCTTCTTCACGTCGCTGGCCGATTTCGCGGCGCGCGTGAGCCCGCGCGCGATCAACAAGCGCATCATTGAAAGTCTCGCCGCCGCCGGCGCCTTCGATTCGCTCGACCCGAACCGGACCCGCGTCTTCGCCGGCGCCGATGCGATCCTCGCCGCCTGCCAGCGGAGCCATGAGGCCGCGACATCGGGCCAGAACGATATGTTCGGCGGGCTCTCGGACGCGCCGAGCATCGTGCTGCCGCAGGTCGAGCAGTGGCTGCCGGCTGATCGGCTGCGACGCGAGTACGACGCCATCGGCTTCTTCCTCTCGGGTCACCCGCTCGACGACTACGCCACGGCCTTGAAGCGATTGCGCGTGCAGTCCTGGGCCGAGTTCTCGCGCGCGGTCAAAACCGGTGCGACCGCCGGCAAGGTCGCGGCAACGGTGGTGTCGCGCATGGAACGGCGCACCAAGACCGGCAACAAGATGGGCATCATGGGCCTGTCGGATCCCACCGGCCATTTCGAAGCGGTGCTGTTTTCCGAAGGATTGGCGCAATACCGCGACGTGCTGGAGCCGGGCGCCGCCGTGCTCCTGCAGCTCGGCGCCGAACTGCAGGGCGAGGACGTCCGCGCCCGCGTGCTGCATGCCGAGCCGCTCGATGCCGCAGCCGCCAAGACGCAAAAGGGCCTGCGCATCTTCCTGCGCGACACCAAGCCGCTGGACTCGATCGCCAAGCGCCTGCAGCCGGGGAACGGCACCGGCGGCGATGTCGCGCTGGTGCTGCGGCTCGATCTGGAGACCGAAGTCGAATTCAAGCTCGAAGGCCGCTTCCAGGTGTCCCCGCAGATCGCGGGCGCCATCAAGGCGGTCAGCGGCGTCGAGATGGTCGAGACGCTATGAGCGCCGGATCGCGGATCGGGCGGTCTGTGTCTATTTGTACACGAGCTGGTACATCGGGTGAGATATGGCCTCTACCACCTTCACAGTGCCCGTAGATTTCGCGGCAAAGAAGCGGCTGGAAAAGCTGGCCAAGAGCACCGGGCGCAGCCGTTCCTTTCTCGCCGCCGAGGCGATCAACGAGTATCTCGACGTCAACGAATGGCAGATTGCGGGCGTCAAGCGAGCGATCGCGTCACTCGATCGCGGCGAGGGAATTTCGCACGACGAGGTCAAAGACTGGGTGACATCGTGGGGTAGCGGCAAAGAAAAGCCGTTTCCCAAGCGGACATGAGCGCGTCTGGTCCCCTGAAGCTGTCGAGGACCTGATCGCGATACGAGCCTATATTGAGCAGAGCAGCCCCGCGGCGGCGAAGCGTATTGTGCTCTACATCATGCACGATGTGGAGATGCTGCTATCCGATAATCCCGAAATGGAAAGGCCGGGCCGGGTTCCAGGAACGCGAGAACTGGTGATTCCGATGACGCCGTATATTGTGCCCTATCGTGTGGCGGGCCAGACCGTGCAGGTTTTGCGGGTATTTCACGGCGCCTGGCGGTGGCCCGAGACCCTTTAAAGGGGGGACGCCCCCAAATCCGCCCATATTTCCTTGCTTCTGGCGGAAATAGCGCTATACAGCGCGCCATCTCACACGGAAACATGGCTCTAGAAGGCCGTCCGGTGGCAGCCGGGCCGAGAAGGCTCGCTTGCTCACACGTTTCCGGAGGAACCAACCGGAGAATCAAAACGATGTCGGTACCCGATTTCACCATGCGTCAGCTTTTGGAAGCTGGCGTGCATTTTGGCCACCAGGCCCACCGCTGGAACCCGAAAATGGCGGAGTACATTTTCGGCGCCCGCAACAACATCCATATCATCGATCTCGCCCAGACCGTGCCGATGCTGCACCGTGCGTTGCAGGCGGTCAGCGATACCGTCGCCAAGGGCGGCCGCATCCTGTTCGTCGGTACCAAGCGTCAGGCGCAGGACGGGGTCGCGGATGCGGCCAAGCGCTCGGCGCAGTATTTCGTCAATTCGCGCTGGCTCGGCGGTACGCTGACCAACTGGAAGACGATCTCGGCCTCGATCAAGCGGCTGCGTCATCTGGACGAGGTGCTCTCGTCCGGCGAAGCCAATTCCTACACCAAGAAGGAACGGCTGACGCTGCAGCGCGAGCGCGACAAGCTTGACCGTTCGCTCGGCGGCATCAAGGACATGGGCGGCCTGCCCGACATGATCTTCGTGATCGACACCAACAAGGAAGACATCGCGATCCAGGAAGCGCAGCGGCTCAACATCCCCGTCGCCGCGATCGTCGACACCAATTCGGACCCCAAGGGCATCACCTTTGTGGTGCCGGGCAACGACGACGCGGGCCGGGCGATTTCGCTCTATTGCGACCTGGTCGCGCGGGCCGCGATCGACGGCATCTCGCGCGCGCAGGGTGATGCCGGTATCGATATCGGCGCCTCCCTCCAGCCGCAGCAGGAAGAACTCCCGGCGCCGTCGGCGACGACCGGCTTCCAGGGGCTGCCGGGACCGCGCGGCACTGCCGACAACCTCAAGAAGCTCACCGGTGTGTCGGGCACGATCGAGAAGAAGCTCAACGATCTCGGCATCTTCCACTATTGGCAGCTCGCCGAGCTCGATCACGACACCGCCCACAAGATCGGCGAACAGGTCGGTCTGCCGAGCCGTGCCGACGCCTGGGTCGCCCAGGCCAAGGCGCTCACCGCGGAAGCGGAATAACCTGAACGGCGGCGCGGCCGGACCTTTCCGGCCAGCGCTTCAATTCCCAGATCAAGGCATTCCCTGTCGCTCGCGGCGGCGCCCTAAAGGCGCCGCCGCGCTTCACAGGCAAGAAGGAATTCAATGATGGCAACGATCACAGCAGCGATGGTCAAGGACCTGCGCGAGTCGACCGGCGCGGGAATGATGGATTGCAAGGCGGCGCTGACCGAGGCCGCCGGCGACATGCAGGCCGCACAGGACTGGCTGCGCAAGAAGGGCCTGTCGAAGGCCGCCAAGAAGGCCGGTCGCGTCGCCGCCGAGGGCCTGATCGGCGCCCTGACCAAGGACACCAAGGGCGTCGTCGTCGAGGTCAATTCCGAGACCGACTTCGTCGCGCGCAACGATCAATTCCAGGGTCTGGTCAAGATGATCGCCCAGGTCGCGCTCGAGGTCGGCGCCGACGTCGAGAAGATCAAGGCGGCCAAGGTCGGCGCCGTCACGGTCGAAGCTGCGATCAACGATGCGATTGCGACCATCGGCGAGAACATGACGCTGCGCCGCGCGGCTTCGCTAGAGGTCGGCAAGGGCGTGGTGTCGAGCTACGTCCACAACGCCGTCATCGAGGGCGCTGGCAAGATGGGCGTGATCGTGGCGCTGGAATCGGCCGGCAAGACCGATGAGCTTGCCGTGCTCGGCCGCCAGCTCGCCATGCATGTCGCCGCGGCCAACCCGCAGGCGATCGATCCCGCCGGGCTCGATCCTGACGTCGTCCGGCGCGAGAAGGACGTGCTCGCCGACAAGTACCGTCAGCAGGGCAAGCCGGAGAACGTGATCGAGAAGATTGTCGAGTCCGGCCTGAAGACCTTCTACAAGGAAGTCTGCCTGCTGGAGCAGGCTTTCATCCACGATAGCGGAAAGTCCGTGGCGCAGGCGGTTAAGGAAGCTGAGGGCAAGGTCGGCGCGCCGGTGAAGATTGCCGGTTTTGTGCGCTATGCTCTTGGTGAGGGAATCGAGAAGCAGGAATCCGATTTCGCAGCCGAAGTCGCGGCGGCCAGCGGCAAGAAGTAACCGCGTGGGTCGAACGGTTCCGGCGCCATCGCGCCGGAACCTGCTTGCGCGGGATGAGGGAGCATCATGGCTGAGCCGGTCTATCGTCGCGTGGTGATCAAGCTTTCAGGCGAATACCTCGCCGGCAGCCAATCCTTCGGCATCGACCAGCCCACCATCGACCGCATCGCCGACGACCTGATCGTGGCGCGCCATCTCGGCACTGAGATTGCCGTCGTGGTCGGCGGCGGCAATATGGTACGCGGCGTGCAGGTGTCCTCCCATGGCGTATCCCGCACCACCGGCGATACCATGGGGATGCTGGCGACCGTAATGAACTGCCTCGCGCTGGAATCGGCGATCGAGCGCAAGGGCACGCCGGCGCGCACCCTGTCAGCCTTCGTGATGCCGGAAATCTCCGAGTTGTTCACCCGCAGTGCGGCGCACAAATACCTCGCCGAGGGCAAGATCATCCTGCTCGGCGGTGGAACCGGCAATCCGTTCTTCACCACCGATACCACCGCGGTTCTGCGCGCGGCCGAGATCGGCGCGGACGCGGTCTTGAAGGCCACCAATGTCGACGGCGTCTACAGCGCCGATCCCAAGAAGGACCCGTCGGCCAAACGCTTTGATCGCCTGACGCATTCGCAGGCGATTGAGGGCGGTTACAAGGTGATGGACGCGACCGCATTCGCACTTGCCCGCGAGACGTCGCTGCCTATCATTGTGTTTTCGATCGCCGAGCCTGGCTCGATCGGCGCCATCCTGCGCGGCACGGGCCACGGTACGGTCGTCGCCGGCTGACGCTTGGGCGTTGCGGCATGGCGGTTGGTTTCTCGAGCATGATCCGGAAAAGTGGAAACCGGTTTTCCGAAAAGATCATGCTCAAACAAAGAATAGGGCATGATCCGGAAAAGCGGGAACCGGTTTTTCGACGAGATCATGCCCAAGCGAAGAGATGAGATCACGATCCGATCCCACCTGATCGGACCATCCAGAGGAAGGGGAGAGCGTCATGCCCACGCCTGGTTTTGACATCAACGAAGTGAAGCGCCGTATGCAAGGTGCGACCCAGTCCCTCAAGCACGAATTGGGCGGTCTGCGTACCGGCCGTGCCGCGGCGTCGATGCTGGAGCCGGTCCAGGTCGAGGCCTATGGCTCGCACATGCCGCTCAACCAGCTCGCCACCGTCAGCGTGCCCGAGCCGCGGCTGCTCTCGGTGCAGGTCTGGGACAAGACGATGGTCAAGGCGGTGGAGAAGGCGATCGTCGATTCCAATCTCGGCCTCAGCCCCGCGACCGAAGGGCAAGTGCTGCGGCTGCGCATTCCCGAACTCAATGCCGAGCGTCGCAAGGAACTCGTCAAGGTCGCGCATAAATATGCGGAAGCGGCCAAGGTGGCGGTCCGTCATGTCCGCCGCGATGGGCTCGATGTCGTCAAGAAGCTCGAGAAGAATCACGAGATCTCCGAAGACGATCAGGAGCGACTCGCCGCCGAGGTGCAGAAGGCGACCGACGGCGTGATCGCCGAGATCGATCAGTTGCTGGCGGCCAAGGAAAAGGAAATCCTGACCGTTTGATTTGGACAGCGCCGATGTCGAACGCCCCCGCACCTGCAACTGCCGGACCGGATCGAACCGGCAGTCCGTTGCATGTGGCGATCATCATGGACGGCAACGGGCGCTGGGCGGCGGCACGCGGCCTGCCGCGCGCGGAGGGACATCGGCGTGGCGTGGAGGCGCTGCGCCGGGTGGTGCGCGCCTCCCACGAACTCGGCATACTCTATCTCACCATCTTCTCGTTCTCGTCAGAGAACTGGTCGCGTCCGGCGACCGAGATCGGGGATCTCTTCGGCCTCTTGCGCCGCTTTATCCGCAATGATCTGGCGACGTTGCACCGGGACGGGGTGAGGGTGCGCGTCATCGGCGAGCGTGAGGGACTCGAGCCGGATATCTGCGCGCTGCTCAACGAAGCCGAAGAGTTGACCAGGGCAAACACCAAGCTCAATCTCGTCGTCGCCTTCAACTATGGCTCGCGCCAGGAGATCGCCGGCGCTGCGCGGCGGCTGGCGCAGGAGGTGGCGGAAGGAAAGCGCGATCCCGCATCGATCGATGCCGACGCGCTCGGGCAATATCTCAACGCGCCCGACATTCCCGATCCCGATCTGATCATCCGCACCAGCGGCGAACAGCGGCTGTCGAATTTCCTGATGTGGCAGGCGGCCTATAGCGAGCTCGTGTTTGTGCCGATCCATTGGCCGGACTTCGACAAGGCGGCGCTGGAAAGTGCGATCGCCGAATACGCCAGACGCGAGCGCCGCTTCGGCGGTCTGGCTGCGAAAACCGCATCGTGACCCAAGATAAAGCCGCACGCGCGGCAACGAGCGAGCCGTCCTCGCGCAATCTCTTGATGCGCGTCATCGCGGCGCTGGTCTTGGCGCCGGTTGCGATTGCGATCGCCTATGCCGGCGGTGTTCTCTGGACGCTTCTGGTCACGCTCGCCGCGATTGGCCTCTATGTCGAATGGCTGATGGTCATCGGCGTCGGACACACGCTGCGCGTGACCGTGGCCGGTGCACTTGCGCTGGCGGCAGCGGGGCTCTGTCTCGGGGCAGGGCGGCTTGACGCCTCGCTATCGGTGCTGGCGGTCGGGCTGATCGTGGTCGCCGTGATTTCATCCGAGCAACGCCGGTGGACGATAGCCGGATTTTGCTACGCCGCCGTCGCGGAAGTCGCCTCGGTCGTGCTGCGACAGGATCCGGAAGAAGGCTTTGTGGCGCTGATGTTCGTGTTGTTGGTCGTCTGGGCGACCGACATCGGCGGCTATTTCGCCGGACGCAGCATTGGTGGCCCAAAACTCTGGCCACGGGTCAGCCCGAAGAAGACCTGGGCGGGCGCGGTCGGCAGCTTCGTTGGTAGTCTCGTCGTCGCGGCGGGCTTTGCGGTGTTCGGCCTCGGCGCGGTTGTGCCGGTGCTGGTCTTGGGCGCGGTGCTGTCGGTAGTCTCCCAGTTCGGCGATCTCTTCGAGTCTGCGGTGAAGCGGCGGTTCGGCGTGAAGGATTCCAGCCATCTCATTCCCGGCCATGGCGGGCTGATGGACCGGCTGGACGGCTTCGTCGCCGCGGTTGCCGTTGCCGCAATTTTCGGCTTCTTGCGGGGCGGCGCGGATGGCGTCGGCCGCGGTCTTATGGTTTGGTGAGGAAATGAGCGCTGTCCCATTGCGAAACAACAAGGCCGCGGCATCCGCGGTCCGCACCGTGACCGTGCTGGGCGCCACCGGCTCGATCGGCGACAGCACCATGGACTTGCTGCGCGGTGCGCGCGACCGCTTCCGCGTCGAGGCGCTGACCGCCAATGGCAATGCGCAGGCCCTGGCCAAGCTCGCCCGGGAATTCAACGTGCGCTTTGCGGCCGTGGCCGATCCGAGCAAGCTGTCCGAATTGAAGGATGCGCTGGCGGGCACCCGGATCGAATGCGGCGCCGGCGAAAGCGCGATCATCGAGGCCGCCGCACGGCCGGCGGATTGGGTGATGGCGGCGGTCAGTGGCGCAGCGGGCCTGAAGCCGGCGCTCGCGGCGATCGATCGCGGCGCGACGGTCGCGCTCGCCAACAAGGAGTGTCTGGTCTGCGCCGGCGACTTTTTCATGCAGCGCGCGCTGAAGGCTGGCGCCTGCATCCTGCCGGCCGATTCCGAGCATAACGCGCTGTTTCAGGCGCTGAGCTCCGGCAATCGCGAGGAACTGGTGCGGGTGATCATCACCGCTTCCGGTGGGCCGTTCCGCACCTGGGCGCCCGCTGACATCGAGCAGGCTACTCTGGAGCAGGCGTTGAAGCATCCGAACTGGAGCATGGGTCAGAAGATCACGATCGACTCAGCCTCGATGATGAACAAGGGGCTCGAGGTGATCGAGGCCTCCTATCTGTTCGCGCTGACGCCGGATCAGATCGACGTGCTCGTGCATCCGCAGTCGATCATCCATGGCATGGTGGAATTCTCGGACCGTTCGGTGGTCGCGCAGCTCGGCACGCCCGACATGCGCATTCCGATCGCGCATTGCCTCGGCTGGCCTGATCGCATCGTCGGGCCGTCGGCCAAGCTCGACTTGGCCAAGGTCGGCCAGTTGACCTTCGAGGCGCCGGATTTCGAGCGGTTCCCGGGGCTCCGGCTGGCTTACGAATCGTTAAGGACCGGTCGGGGCGCGACCACGGTATATAATGCTGCCAATGAGGTGGCGGTTGCCGCCTTCATCGCCGGCAAGATCAAGTTCGGCGCGATCGCGCGGCTGGTGGAGGCGACCCTGAACGATTGGATCAGGTCCGGCAATCTGGCGCCTCTGACATCGGCAGATGATGCGATTTCCGTTGACCATAACGCGAGAAATAGGGCTGCCTCCCTATTGCCTCAAATTGCCTTAAAGGCATCATAGAGGGTTGGAACCAGGCTTGTAGCCCTGGTCGAGGGGAACTGAATGACCGAGTTTTTCGTACATGGTTTCAATACGTTGAGCCACGGGCTCGTCGGTTATGTGGTTCCCTTCCTGTTTGTCCTGACCATCGTCGTTTTTTTTCACGAGCTCGGCCATTTCCTGGTCGCTCGCTGGGTCGGTGTCAGGGTGCTGACCTTCTCGCTCGGCTTCGGCCCGGAGCTGTTCGGCTTCAACGACCGGCATGGCACGCGCTGGAAGGTCTCCGCGATTCCGCTCGGCGGCTATGTCAAATTCTTCGGCGACGATAGTGAAGCCTCTACGCCGTCGACCGAGACCCTCTCGGCGATGACCGCGGAGGAGCGCAAGGGCAGCTTCCATCACAAAAAGGTCGCGCCGCGCGCGGCCATCGTCGCCGCCGGCCCGATCGCCAATTTCATCCTGGCGATCGTGATCTTCACCTGCCTGTTCACCTTCTTCGGCAAGCCGAGCACCACGGCGCAGGTCGACAAGGTCGAGCCGGGAAGTGCCGCCGCGGTCGCCGGTTTCCAAGTCGGCGACGTCATCACCGCGATCGACGGTACCACGATCGGCAGCTTCTCGGACATGCAGCGCGTCGTCAGCATCCACGGCGGCGATCAGCTCACTTTCACCATCAAGCGCAGCGGTTCCACGATCCAGTTGCAGGCGACGCCCGAGCTTCGCGACATCAAGGATCCCTTCGGGAACGCCCACCGGCAGGGCATTCTGGGAATCACCCGCGCCACCGCGCCGGGCGAGGCCGTGACCGAGCGGGTCGATCCCGCCACCGCGCTCTGGCTCGGGGTGAAGGAGACCTGGTTCGTGGTCGACCGGACACTGTCCTATATCGGCGGTGTCTTCACCGGGCGCGAGGCGGCAAACCAGGTCGGCGGGCCGCTCGGGATCGCGCGAATCTCGGGCCAGGTCGCCAGCATCGGCCTTGCCGCGCTGATTCACTTGGCCGCCGTGCTCTCGATCTCGATCGGGCTCCTCAATCTGTTCCCAGTACCGCTGCTCGATGGCGGTCACCTTTTGTTCTATGCGGTCGAGGCGATCCGCGGCCGGCCGCTATCTGAACGCGCACAGGAAATGGGGTTCCGAATCGGCCTCGCTCTGGTGCTAATGCTGATGGTGTTCGCGACCTACAACGACATTCTCCATCTCGCGGCATCGTGAAACGGCTTTTTTGTGGCGTTGCCTAACGGCAACGTCTTGGAATGAAAATGGAATTGTACAGCCGTCAGTCGGTTGCCGACGTAACAAAATTGGCTACAAGCTGTGCAGCAAGGTTGGGAATCTGCCGGTCCGTTGGGGAACGGGCCGGCCGTGGAATGATAAGGGCGCGGTGCGCATGATTGTTGGAATGCGAGTGCGGGGGGGCTTGCTTGCCGCCCTGATCATGTTCGCTGTGCCGGTGGCCGCCTCGCTGGCGGCTATGCTTGTGTCTGAGCCTGCCGTCGCGCAGACGGTGGATGCGATCACGGTGGAGGGGAACCGCCGTGTCGAGGTCGAGACCATCCGCTCCTATTTCAAGCCGGGTCCGGGCGGGCGCCTGAGCCAGGCTGACATCGACGATGGCCTGAAGGCGCTGATCGAGACCGGCCTGTTCCAGGACGTCCGAATCACCCCCGCCGGCGGCCGGATCGTCGTCACCGTGGTCGAAAACCCCGTGATCGGCCGCATCGCCTTCGAGGGCAACAAGAAGGTCAAGGACGACCAGCTTTCGGCTGAAATCCAGTCCAAGCCGCGCGGTACCTTCTCGCGTCCGATGGTGCAGTCCGATGCCCAGCGTATCGTCGAAATCTACCGCCGTTCGGGCCGCTATGACGTGCGCGTCAACCCGGAGATCATCGAGCAGCCGAACAACCGCGTCGACCTGATCTTCACCATCACCGAAGGCCAGAAGACCGGTGTCCGGTCGATCGAGTTCATCGGCAACAATTACTATTCCTCTTATCGTCTGCGCGACGTCATCAAGACCCGCGAATCAAACCTGCTGAGCTTCCTCGGCGGCGCAGACACCTACGATCCCGATCGGGTCGAGGCCGACCGCGACCTGATTCGCCGCTTCTACCTCAAGCACGGCTTCGCCGACGTGCAGGTGGTGGCCGCGCTGACCGAATACGATCCCGAAAAGAAGGGCTTCCTCGTCACCTTCAAGATCGAGGAGGGACAGCAGTATCGGGTGGCGTCCGTCAGCTACCAGTCTTCGATCGCGACGCTGGATCCGAACTCGCTGAGCTCGTTCTCGCGTGTTTCCGTCGGCTCGCTCTACAACGCCGAGGCGCTGGAGAAATCGGTCGAGGAAATGCAGATCGAAGCCTCGCGGCGCGGCTACGCCTTCGCCATCGTGCGGCCGCGCGGTGATCGCAATTTCGAGAATCACACGGTCTCGATCGTGTTCGCCGTGGACGAGGGCCCGCGAACCTATATCGAGCGTATCAATATTCGCGGCAATACCCGCACCCGCGACTACGTGATCCGCCGCGAATTCGATATCTCCGAGGGTGACGCCTACAACCGCGCCCTGGTCGACCGCGCCGAGCGGCGGCTGAAGAACCTCGACTTCTTCAAGAGCGTGAAGATCACCACCGAGCCGGGCTCCTCCAGCGACCGCGTGATTCTGGTGGTCGATCTCGAGGAAAAGTCGACCGGCGACTTCTCGGTCTCCGGCGGCTATTCGACCACGGACGGTGCGCTCGCCGAAGTCAGTATCTCGGAACGCAACTTCCTGGGACGAGGCCTGTTTGCGAAGGCGTCCGTGACCTATGGACAATATGCGCGCGGCTACTCGCTGTCGTTCGTCGAGCCGTACCTGCTCGACTATCGCGTGGCGCTCGGCCTCGACATGTACCAGCGCCAGCAACTCGCAAACAGCTATATTTCGTACGGTACCGAAACGCTCGGCTTCAGCCCGCGGCTAGGCTTCAGCCTGCGTGAAGACCTCGCGTTGCAGCTCCGCTACTCGATCTATCAGCAGAAGATCAGCCTGCCGTTCCAGTTGGCGAATTGTAACAACAATCCCAACAACGGCCTGCTTGCCTTCAACCCGTCGCCGGCCTTCGCGCAACTGAACGGAATTCCTGCAGGAGGCACTGCGACGGCCGGGGGCCAAAGCGCCACTGACAGCTCCGGACTCGGCCTTTGGTGCTACAGCGACGGCGAAGCCTCGCTGCCGGTCCGCAAGGAGTTGCAGGGCGGCAAGACGCTCACGTCGGCGCTCGGCTACTCGCTCAACTACAACACGCTCGACAACAACAAGAACCCGACCGACGGCCTGCTGGTCGACTTCAAGCAGGACTTCGCCGGCGTCGGCGGCGACGTCAGCTACATCAAGAGCGCGATCGACATCAAATACTACACCCCGCTGGTCGCCGATATCGTCGGCCTGATCCATGCCCAGGGCGGTATTCTCAACCAGGTCGGCAACGATCAGATCCGGATGCTCGACCATTTCCAGATGGGTCCGAACCTGGTCCGCGGTTTTGCTCCGAACGGCATTGGTCCGCGCGACATCAACCCGTTCGGTACGATGGACGCGCTCGGCGGCACCAAGTACTGGGGCGTGTCGGCGGAACTGCAGATGCCGTTCTGGTTCCTGCCGAAGGAAGTTGGGCTCAAGGGTTCGATCTATGCCGACGCCGGTGGTCTATATGACTACAAGGGACCGACGTCGTGGGCGCAGACGGGCGAAGTCAACGTGCCGGGCTGCATTCCGCCAACCGTCGGCAACGGGGTGGTCCCGTCCAATCCCGGAACCTGCCTCGGACTGCAGTATGATAATGGTAACGTCGTCCGCACCTCGGTCGGTGTCGGCCTGATCTGGGCCTCGCCGTTCGGTCCGCTGCGCTTCGACTATGCTGTCCCGCTTACCAAGGGTCAGTTCGATCGCGTGCAGCAATTCAAGTTTGGCGGCGGAACATCGTTCTAACCGCGATCGTCGGCCGCACTGCGACGGATGGAATGGCGCAGCCGATCTTCTTCAAGAGTCCCCCTTCGTCGACGCTGGCTGACATCGCCGCGTTGACGAGGGCCCATTTGGTCGACCCCTCCAGGGGCGGTCACGTGATCAGAGGGCTTGCCTCGCTCGACGAGGCCGGCCCGATGCATCTGGCGTTTTTCGACAATCTCAAATATGTCGACCAGCTCACCTCGACCAAGGCTGGCGCCTGTCTGGTCAGCCCGCGCTTCGAGGCCGACGTGCCTGCCCATGTGGCGGTGTTGCGGGCCGCAAAGCCGTTCCACGCCTTCGTGCATCTGGCCCGGCAATGGCACAGCGACGCGCTCAGGCCCGGCTCGTGGTTCGGCGTCGAGGGCATCGCGCCGTCGGCGATCATCGACCCCACGGCGCATCTGGAGGACGGCGTGATCGTCGACCCGCTGGCAGTGATCGGGGCCAGGGTCGAGATCGGTTCCGGTACCGTCGTCGGCGCAGGCGCGGTGATTGCGGCCGACGTCAAGATCGGGCGCGACTGCAATGTGGGCGCCAAGACGACGATTCAGAACGCCCTGATCGGCAACAACGTGCTGATCCATCCCGGCTGTAATATCGGCCAGGACGGCTACGGCTTCATCTTCTTCGGGCCCGACGGCCACCTCAAGGTGCCGCAGACCGGGCGGGTCCTGATCCAGAACAATGTCGAGATCGGCGCCGCTTCCACCATCGACCGCGGCAGTTTGCGCGACACCGTGATCGGCGAGGGCACCAAAATCGACAACCAGGTCCAGATCGGCCACAATGTGACCATCGGCAGGCACTGCCTGCTCGCGGCCCAGATCGGCCTCGCGGGCAGCCTGACCATCGGCGACAATGTCGCGCTGGGCGCCAAGGTGGGCATCAACAACCATCTGAAGATCGGCGATGGCGCCCAGGTCACGGCGATGAGCGCCGTGAAGGACGACATTCCAGCCAACGGCCGCTGGGGCGGTCACTTTGCCAAACCGACCAAACAGTGGTTTAGGGAGATCCTTGCGGTGGAGCGCCTGGTGCGTGACGGTGCGCCGGTTTCGAAAGGCGAGGAAAGGGAGTGATGGAGGAGTCACCGGTCAGGTTCGAGCTTGTGGACATCAACGACATCCTCAAGACGCTGCCGCACCGCTATCCGATGCTGTTGATCGACCGGGTCATCAACATCCGCGCCGACTATAGCGGCATCGGCGTCAAGAACGTCACGTTCAACGAGCCATCATTCCTCGGGCATTTTCCCGAACGCCCCGTCTATCCTGGCGTGATGATGATCGAGGCCATGGCGCAGACCGCCGGCGTGATAGGCATCAAGTCGGTGGAGGGCACCGAGAAGCCGCGCGCGGTCTACTTCCTCACCATCGACAAGTGCAAATTCCGTAAGCCCGTGATGCCCGGCGACACCATCGAGTACCACATGCGCTCGATCGGCCGCCGCAAGACCATGTGGTGGTTTCACGGCGACGCCAAGGTCAACGGTCAGATCGTCGCCGAAGCCGATGTCGGCGCGATGCTGACGGATTGATCGGCTCGGTGCGCCTTCAATCTTCGTCCCGCGTACCGCGCGCTGCAATATGCAGTCATGATACGTCACTGGACATGCCGGGCAATGTCGCGCTAACCACCCGAAAATTCGATTGTTTAGCGCGCTTGCGCATCAACCAGTAGCGGGCCTGTCGTAATGAGCATGATCGATCCCACCGCGCGGATTGCGGATGGCGCCGTGATCGGCGAGGGCACCTCGATCGGTCCCTATTGCATCATCGGCCCCAATGTCGCGATCGGCGCGAACTGCAAGCTCGTTGCGCATGTGACCGTCTCCGGCCATACGTCGATCGGCGCGGAGTGCGTGATCTCGCCGTTTGCGGTGCTGGGCGGGCCGCCGCAGGATCTGAGCTACCGCGGAGAGCCTACGCGGCTTGAGATCGGCACGGGCTGCACCATCCGCGAAGGCGTGACGATGAACATCGGCACGGTGAAAGGCGGCGGGCTGACGCGCGTCGGCGACCGCGGCTATTTCATGAACAACAGCCATGTCGGTCATGACTGCATGGTCGGCAACGACGTGATCTTCGCCACATCAGCCACGCTTGGCGGTCACTGCGAGATCGGGGATTTCGTCTATATCGGTGGGCTCTCGGCCGTGCACCAGTTCACCCGGATCGGGCGGCAGGTGATGGTCGGCGGCGTCTGCGGCGTGCGCGACGACATCATCCCGTTCGGCCTCGCCAACGGCCAATATGCCGTGCTCGAAGGTCTCAACATCATCGGCATGAAGCGCCGCAAGTTCACGAGGGAGCGGCTGGTGACCGTCCGCGCCTTCTACCAGAAGCTGTTCCATGGCGAAGGTGTCTTCGCCGAGCGATTGGCCGCGGTGCAGCCGCTGGCGGCCGAGGATCCGGCGATCGCCGAAATCCTCGCCTTCATCGGCAAGGGCAAGCGGCCGCTCTGTCTTCCGGCTGTCGACGGCAAGCACTGATGCGAGGGGCGCCCGAGCCATGACGTCAGCGGCTCCAGCGATTTCCTCTCCGGTTGGCGTCATCGCAGGTGGCGGCGCCATGCCGTTTGCGGTCGCGGAGTCGCTTGCCAAACGCGGCATGGCGCCGGTGCTGTTCGCGCTGCGCGGCGCATGCGATCCGGTCCGTGTCGAGGGCTTCCGCCACCGCTGGATTTCGGTCGGCCAGCTCGGGCGGGCGACAAGGCTGTTTCGCGAGGAGGGTTGCCGCGACCTGATTTTCATCGGCACCTTGATGCGGCCAGCGCTGTCCGAAATCCGGCTGGATCTGAAGACGCTCCGTGTTCTCGCAAACGTCATCCGCGCGTTTCGAGGCGGTGACGATCATCTGCTATCCGGCGTCGGCCGCATTCTCGAGCAGGATGGATTTCGCATGGTCGGGATCAAGGATGTCGCCCCGGACCTCTTGATGCCCGAAGGCTGCATCACGCGCACGACACCGGCCGGCAACGCCAGCGCCGACATTGCGCGGGGGCGCGAGGTGCTTGCCGCGCTCGGCCCGTTCGACATCGGCCAGGCCGCGGTCGTGATCGACGGGCATGTGGTCGCGGTTGAGGACATCGAGGGAACTGACGGGCTTCTGGCGCGCGTGGCGCGGCTGCGTGCCGACGGCCGCATCCGTGCCCAGAGCGGCCGCGGCGTGCTGGTGAAGGCACCCAAGAGCGGCCAGGACCTGCGCTACGATCTGCCGACGGTCGGGCCGCGCACGGTCGAGGGCGCCGCGAAAGCCGGACTTGCCGGTATTGCCGTCATTGCCGGCAACACGCTTGCCGCCGAACCGCAGGCCATAATCGAGGCTGCGGACGCAAGACGGCTGTTCGTCGTCGGTGTGCCAAGCTGATGCACGGCCGCGCCCCAGACATCACGCGCAAGATCTTCCTGATCGCGACGGAGGAATCCGGCGATCGCCTCGGGGCTGCGCTGATGAAGGTGCTGCGCCAGCGGCTCGGCGATGCCGTGCAATTTGCCGGCGTCGGCGGCCGCATGATGGCGGGCGAGGGCCTCACGTCGCTGTTTCCGATCGAAGAACTCTCGATCGTCGGCCTTGCCGCGGTGGTGCAGCAGTTGCCGAAGATCCTGCGATTGATCCGGCACGCCACGGATGCCGCGATCGATGCGGCACCGGACGTGCTCGTCATCATCGACAGCCCCGATTTCACCCATCGCGTCGCTCGCCGCGTTCGCGCGCGCAATCCCGGCATTCCGATCGTCGACTATGTGTCGCCATCGGTCTGGGCCTGGCGGCCGGGCAGGGCGCGCGCGATGCTCGGCTATGTCGATCACGTGCTGGCGCTGTTGCCGTTCGAGCCGGAAGAATACCGCAAGCTCCGCGGGCCGCCCTGCAGCTATGTCGGCCATCCCCTGACCGAGCAGTTTGCCTCGCTGCGGCCGAATGCCGAGGAAGCGAAGCGGCGCGATGTGCAGCCGCCGGTTTTGCTGGTGCTGCCCGGGAGCCGGCGCAGCGAGATCAGGCATCACCTCGCGCTGTTCGGCGAAACGCTGGCGCAATTGCGCGCAAGCGGCGTCGCGTTCGAGCCGGTGCTGCCGACCATGCCGCATCTGGAAGCTGTGATCCGCGAGGGCGTGCAGGGCTGGCAGGTCAAGCCGCAAATCGTGGTCGGCGAGAGCGAGAAACGCGCAGCGTTCAGGATCGCACATGCCGCGTTCGCCAAATCCGGCACCGTGACGCTGGAGCTTGCGCTGTCAGGCGTTCCCATGGTGACGGCCTATCGCGTCGGCGCCATTGAGGCCTTCATCCTGCGCCGTGCGATCCGCGTGCCATCGGTGATCCTGGCCAATCTCGTGATCGGCAGGGAAGTCATCCCGGAGTTCCTGCAGGAGAACGCGACGCCCGAGAAACTGTCGCAGGCGCTCGGCGAGTTGCTCGCGGATTCCGCGCTGCGCCGCAGCCAGATCGAGGCCTTCGCCACGATGGACGCGATCATGTCGACCGGCAACCAGCCGCCGAGCGTTCGCGCCGCCGACATCGTGCTGGCGACGATGCGGAACGGCCGGCGGACGAGCTAGCTAGCCGTCGTTCACGGCCCTCTTTCAGCACGCCGGCGCGCATCGGGCCCGGATTCATTCATCCATTGAGCCCCCGACTGGCCGATCGGATCTCTATCGGCCCTTCGAGCGTATCCGTTCGGCGAGGACCGCGAGGTACGTGAGCGTGCAGAGTTCCGGCGTTCAAGGTGGATGGAGCAATCCGTCGGATCTTAGCGTGTCAATCGCTTCGACGAGGGTGAGGCCGCGATGGAGGCAGAACCATTCTCCGGTGTGACGGTGCCACTGGATGTCGAAGCGATTGCGGCTGATCCAGTCGAGGCGGGCGAACGGCGCGTCGAACTCTTCGCCGGGATTCTCCGGGAAGCCGGAGCGGTAGCGTTGAATGAAGCGATATTTGGTGCCGTGCCACTTTCCCAGGATATCGACGGGATAGTTGAATTGCGTCGGCCGGATAGTGGACAGGAAGCGACGCTTCAGGAAGTCGTCGATCAGTTGCTGGCAGGCAGCCGTCACCGCCGATTTATCTGCCGCGGACAGACCGCTCGCTCTCATGTGTCCTCCTGGCTCACGCCGCTTCGACATGGCTCGGCGTTAGCTTTCGCCAGTTCCAGGGCAGCAGCTCAGCCTGCCTCCAGATAGCATGATCGTTGATGCGCACCAGCCAGTCGGCGAGCCAAGCCTGTGGATCGAGATCGTTGAGCTTGGCGCTGGCAATATGGGTGCACCTCGAGCCGCGCTTCGCCTCCAAGGAGGCCACTTGCAGCTTGTTGCTGTTGCGACTTAGTTGCAGGAGGCTTGTCTAGCGGAACCGCCTGTGTCAATCTTGCGAGTAATTCGCAACTGGGGTGGGCGGCTGTGCGGGTGAGGCGGCAGATCGACGATTTCGGAGAGGTCTACAGTAGATTTGCGAATGCATCGCAATTGCATCTTGGAGCGTTCCGTCGCCGACCCCAGACCTCAATGGTGGTGGGCTTGGTGGCTGCGTTTCTTGTTTCCGCTCCCGCCCTCGCTGACGACGCCGCCTCGCTGAACGGCATTCCCCCGTCGTCCATCGCGACCAGCCTTTGGGCCGACGGCGATCCCACTGGCTTCCGAAGATGGCTCGCGGAACGCGGGATCACTTTTGGGCTGATCTATACCGGCGAAGCGTTGCGCAACCTGTCAGGAGGCGTTCGGCGCGGAGGGCTCTATGAGGGCAAGCTCGAGGGTTTCGTCGCGGCCGACCTGGAGAAGCTCGCGGGTTGGCCGGGGCTGGGTTTCTTCGCTAATGCCTTCCAGATCCATCATACGGCGGGGCTGCGCGACCAGCATTTCGAGAGCCTGATCACGATCAGCAACATCGAAGCCGTGCCGTCGACACGGCTGTCCGAATTATGGTTGGAGCAGAAGCTGTTCGATGACCGCTTCAGCATCCGCTTCGGCCAGCTTGCGGCGGACACCGAGTTCTTCGTCAGCGACTACAGCAAGACGCTCATCAGCAGCGATTGGCCGACAATCGCCGGTGGCAATTTGCCAAGTGGCGGTCCCGCTTATCCTCTCGCGACGCCGGGCATCCGGCTGAAGTTCGATCCCAGCCCAAGCTGGACAGCCCTGGTCGGATTGTTCAACGGCGACCCGGGCGGGCAAGCGACCATCAATCGCACCGGCACCAATTTCCGCGTCAACGATCCGCCCTTGCTGATGGGAGAACTGCAGTACCGCTACAATCAGGACAAGGATTCGCGCGGGCTGGCCGGCACGTTGCGATTCGGCGGATGGCACCATTTCGGGATGTTCGCAGACATGAGGTTCGACGATGCCGGCCTTTCGCAGGCAAGCCCGTTCGCCAGCGGGAACGCGCGTCTGTTTCGCGGGTCGAGCGGCATTTACGGCATCATCGATCAGCAGATCTATCGACCCGAGGGCGGCGACGCCACAAGCGGCATCGCCGTATTCGGCCGGATCTCGGGCACTCCATCGGATCGCAACCTGATCGACTTCTTCCTCGACGCCGGAATCGTGTTCTCAGGACTGCTGCCCGGCAGGCCTGAGGACAAGTTCGGAGCTTCATTCATCTGCGCGCACATATCCGATCGGGCGCGCGCGCTCGATCGTGACATGATCGACCTGACCGGAATCCATCAGCCGCTCAGGGATTTCGAGCTCACGATCGAGCTCTCCTACCAAGCCCAGATCAAGCCAGGCTGGACGCTTCAGCCGGTCTTTGAATACGTCGTCCATCCCGGTGGACACGTTCCGGACCCGATCTTGCCGAGTTCGCCGGTGAAGAGCGGGGCGCTGATCGGCGTACGCAGCACGATCGCGTATTAGCTAGCCGTCGTCGGCGGAGATCGCAGCCCGCGGCAAACGAAAACGGCGCCACCAGAAATGATGGCGCCGTCTCGAACTTCGCGAATCTTGAAGCTTACTTCCGCTTGTCGATCGGGACGTATTCGCGGCTGGCGACGCCAGTGTAGAGCTGGCGCGGGCGGCCGATCTTCTGTTGCGGATCCTCGATCATCTCGCTCCACTGGCTGATCCAGCCGACCGTGCGGGCGACCGCGAACAGCACGGTGAACATCGAGACCGGGAAGCCCATCGCCTTCAGCGTGATGCCCGAATAGAAGTCGACGTTCGGATAGAGCTTGCGTTCGATGAAGTACTGGTCGCTGAGCGCGATCTTCTCCAGCTCCATCGCCACCTTCAGCATCGGATCGTCGCCGTGGCCGATCTCCTTCAGCACGGCATGACACATCTTCTGCATGATCTTGGCGCGCGGATCGTAGTTCTTGTAGACGCGGTGGCCAAAGCCCATCAGGCGGACTTCGCTGTTCTTGTCCTTCACCTTGGCGATGAAGTCAGGAATGTTCTCCACCTTGCCGATGCTGTAGAGCATGTTCAGCGCGGCTTCGTTGGCGCCGCCATGCGCTGGGCCCCACAGGCAGGCGATGCCGGCCGCGATGCAGGCGAACGGGTTGGCGCCGGAGGAGCCGGCGATGCGCACCGTGGAGGTCGACGCATTCTGTTCGTGGTCGGCATGCAGGATGAAGATCTTCTCCAGCGCGTCCGCCAGCACCGGGTTGATCTTGTATTCCTCGCAAGGCACGCCGAAGCACATATTGAGGAAGTTCTCGGCGAACTTCAGCGAGTTCTTCGGATACATGAAGGGCTGGCCGATGGTGTATTTGTAGGCCATCGCCGCCAGCGTCGGGATCTTCGCGATCATGCGCATGGAAGCGATCATGCGCTGCTGCGGATCATTGATGTCGGTGGAGTCGTGGTAGAACGCGGCGAGTGCGCCGACGGCTGCAACCATGATCGCCATCGGATGGGCGTCGCGGCGGAAACCCTGGAAGAAGCGCGCCATCTGTTCGTGCACCATCGTATGATGGGTGACGCGATAGTCGAAATCCTTCTTCTGCGCGGGCGTCGGAAGCTCCCCGTAGAGCAGGAGATAGCAGGTCTCCAGGAAGTCGCCGTGTTCGGCGAGCTGCTCGATCGGATAGCCGCGGTATTCGAGGATACCGGCGTCGCCGTCGATATAGGTGATCTTGGACTGGCAGCTTCCCGTCGAGGTGAAGCCCGGGTCGTAGGTGAACACGCCGGCCTGGCTGTACAGCTTGCCGATGTCGATGACATCAGGGCCGACGGTGCCGCTCAGGATCGGGAAATCGTAGGTCTTGTTGCCGATCGTGAGGGTAGCTGTTTTGCTGCTGGATTGTGCGTCCATCGTGTTGTCCCCGATGAATTTGTTGCGAAAATCGAACCTGCCCGAGTTGCTATTTTACGGCGGATGTCGGGACAAGCCGGATTGTCTAGAAGGCCTCGCCAGATGCGTAGCTTATTGCCCTGTGCGCTGCAAGGTGGACCCTTGGAGGGGCATGGCAGGGCTTACACAGCCGACTGATCGCGCAGGCGGGCAAGACTTTCCTCCCGCCCCAATACCGCCAGGACATCGAAAATACCCGGTGAGGTGGTGCGTCCCGTCAATGCCACCCGGAGCGGCTGGGCGACGGCGCCGAGCTTGAGATTGTTCTGCTCCGCGAAATTCCGCATGGCGGCTTCCGTGGTCTCCAGCCGCCAGTCAGTGACCGTCTCCAGTGCCGCGCGAAGCTTCCCGATCAGCGCGCGCGTTTCTGGCGTCAGCAGCGCGGCGGCTTTTGGTTCGATCTCGATCGGCCGGTCGGCGAAAATGAAAGACGCGCCCGCGATCAATTCGATCAGCGTCTTGGCGCGCTCCTTCAGACTCGGCATCGCCCGCAGCAATTGCGCGCGCGTCGTGTCGTTGAGCTTGGCTTTGATGGCGGCGCCATCGGGAACGTAGTCCAGCACGCTCTCGAACTGAGTCACGAGAGATTGATCGTCGCTGTGCCGGATATAGTGGCCGTTGAGATTCTCCAGCTTGGCGAAGTCGAACCGCGCCGCCGAACGGCCGATCGCCGGCAGGTCGAATGCCTCGATCATCTCCTGCGTGGAGAATATCTCCTGGTCGCCGTGGCTCCAGCCGAGCCGGACCAGGTAGTTGCGCAGCGCCGCCGGCAGGTAGCCCATCGCCCGGTAGGCATCGACGCCGAGCGCGCCGTGGCGCTTGGAGAGCTTTGAGCCGTCGGGGCCATGGATCAGCGGGATATGGGACATGCTGGGGATGTTCCACTCCAGCGCATCGTAGATCTGCTTCTGGCGCGCGGCGTTGATCAGGTGATCGTCGCCGCGGATCACATGGGTGACGCCCATGTCGTGATCGTCGACCACCACCGCGAGCATGTAGGTCGGCGTGCCGTCACCGCGGAGCAGGACGAGGTCGTCGAGGTTCTCGTTCTGCCAGACCACGCGGCCCTGGACCTGATCCTCGATCACGGTCTCGCCGGTCAGGGGCGCCTTGAGCCGGATTGTGGGTTTCATGCCGGGCGGCGCGCCGGCCGGATCACGGTCGCGCCACATTCCGTCGTAGAGGCGGGTGCGGCCCTCGGCGCGCGCTTTCTCGCGCATGGCGGCAAGTTCCTCTGAAGTCGCGTAGCAGCGATAGGCCCGCCCGGCGGCGAGCAACTGCTCGGCGACCTCGCGGTGGCGGGCGGCGCGGCTGAACTGGTAGATGACCTCGCCGTCCCAATTGAGCTCGAGCCAGGTCAGGCCGTCCAGGATGGCGTCGATCGCCTCCTTGGTGGAGCGCTCGCGGTCGGTGTCCTCGATCCGGAGCAACATCTTGCCGCCGTGCTTCCTGGCATAGAGCCAGTTGAACAGCGCGGTGCGGGCACCCCCGATATGGAGGAAGCCGGTCGGCGAGGGGGCGAAGCGTGTGACGACGGAATCAGACATGACCGGATGCGGGCTCGGGCTTGAACGGCGCTGGTGTATAGCAGGAACAACGCATAACTAAAGCCTTTGGCATTACTAAAGGCTTGGGCTGTGTGAAAGCAGCCTCGAAAGCGGGCTTGGCGGGCCGGGGCGAATTTGGCAGAAGGGCGGCTGATCCCTTTTTTGAGCATGATCTTTCGGGAAGGCGGCTTCCGGTTTTCCGGACCATGCATAGGAACCCTCGATGACGACAGAACCAGTGGCGGCAGAAACGGTGGCGGCGGAGACCGGACGCGATTTCATTCGCGACATCGTCCAGGCTGACCTCGCTGCACAGAAGCACAGCCACGTCGTGACGCGCTTCCCGCCGGAGCCGAACGGCTACCTGCATATCGGCCACGCCAAGTCGATCGCACTCAACTTCGGCATCGCGCAGGAGTTTCCCGGCCACTGCAACCTGCGCTTCGACGACACCAATCCGACCAAGGAAGAGCAGGAATATATCGACGCGATCCAGGCCGACGTGCGCTGGCTCGGCTACGACTGGGGCGACAATCTCTATTTTGCCTCCGACTATTTCGAGCGCCTCTACGAATGGGCCGAAAGCCTCATCAAGCAGGGTGACGCCTATGTCGACGACCAGAGCCAGGAGGAGATCCGCCTCTCGCGCGGCACGCTGACCGAGCCCGGCAAGAACTCGCCCTATCGCGACCGCCCGGTGGAGGAGAACCTCGACCTGTTCCGCCGCATGAAGGCCGGCGAGTTCCCGAACGGCGCGCGGGTGCTGCGGGCCAAGATCGACATGGCCTCGGGGAACATCAACATGCGCGACCCGGTGCTGTACCGGATCCTGCACGCGCACCATCCGCGCACCGGCGACAAATGGTCGATCTATCCGAGCTACGACTATGCCCACGGCCAGTCGGACGCGATCGAGGGCATCACGCACTCACTCTGCACCCTTGAGTTCGAGGATCATCGGCCGCTCTATGAATGGCTGCTCGACAAGCTGCCGGTGCCGTCCAAGCCCAGGCAGTACGAATTTGCGCGCCTGAACCTGACCTACACGCTGCTCTCCAAGCGCGTGCTGACCCAGCTCGTGCGCGAGGGCCATGTCGCCGCCTGGGATGATCCGCGCATGCCCACCATTGCAGGCTTGAAGCGGCGCGGCGTGCCGCCGGCGGCGATCCGCGAGTTCATCAAGCGGATCGGCGTGGCCAAGTCCAACAGCGTCGTCGACGTCGGCATGCTCGAGTTCTGCATCCGCGAGGAGCTGAACCGCACCGCCCTCCGGCGCATGGCAGTGCTGCGGCCGCTCAAGGTCGTGATCGAGAACTATCCGGAAGGGCAGGTCGAGGAGATCGAGGCGATCAACCACCCCGACGATCCCGCAGCCGGCACCCGCAAGATCGCCTTCGGCCGCGAGCTCTATATCGAGCGCGACGACTTCATGGAGAACCCGCCGAAGAAATTCTTCCGCCTCTCGCCGGGCACTGAAGTGCGGCTGCGCTACGCCTATTTCATCAAGTGCACCGGCGTCATCAAGAACGACGCCGGCGAGATCGTCGAGCTGCGCTGCACCTATGATCCCGCGACCAAGGGCGGCAACGCGCCCGACGGCCGCAAGGTGAAGGCGACCATGCACTGGCTGCCGGCGGCGCAGTCGAAGCCGGCCGAGATCCGCATCTACAACCAGCTCTTCGCGACGCCCAGTCCGGACGCCGGCAATTTCGCCGCCGATCTCAATCCGCAGTCCCTGGAAGTGCTGACGGACGCGCGCATCGAGCCGGCGATCGCCGAGAGCAATTCGAACGAGGTGATGCAGTTCGAGCGCCAGGGCTATTTCGTTCGCGACCCCGACTCGACGGCGGACAAGCCGGTGTTCAACCGCACCATCGGCCTGCGCGACACCTTCGCCAAGGAAGTCGGCGGCAAGAGCTAGAGGTGGGCGAGATGCACGGCGAAGCCGACGACATCGTTTCCACCATCATGGCAAAATGGTCCACCGGCTTCAGCAGGCTGGATGCCGCAGCACTCGCTTCGCTCTATTCGGAGGGCGCGTTCTTCTTCGGCTCCAATCCGACACTCTATCGTGGCAGGGAAGGGGTTTCGGCCTACTTCAACGGCCTGCCGCGATGGCGCTCTCCGACCGTTCAGTTTTCCGACGTGCGCGCGGCGCAGGTCACCCCGAACGTGATCAACATGGCCGGCACGGCGTCATTCTTCCTGGGCGACGGCGAACCGCCGCTCTCGGTGAAGATTACCTGGGTGATCGTCCGCGAAGACGGCGACTGGAAAATCGTCAGCCATCACGTCTCGTCGAAAGCGCCGCTGATTGACCGCTAGGCCGCTCATTCCGTCAGCGGTGGTCGTCGCTAGATGTCGTAATAGAGGTGGAACTCGTAAGGATGAGGGCGTAGCCGGATCGGATCGATCTCTTTCTTCCGCTTGTAGTCGAGCCAGGTTTCGATCACGTCGGCGGTGAAGACGTCGCCACGGAGCAGGAAGGCGTGATCGCGCTCGAGCGCATCGAGTGCCTGATCCAGCGACCCGGGTGTGGACTTCACATCCTTGGCCTCGGCGGGCGGCAGGTCATAGAGGTTCTTGTCGATCGGGCTGCCCGGGTCGATCCGGTTGTTGATGCCGTCAAGGCCGGCCATCAGCATCGCGGAGAAGGCCAAATAGGGATTGCAGGAAGGATCCGGCGAGCGGAACTCGACGCGCTTGGCCTTCGGGTTCGGCGAATACATCGGAATGCGGCAGCAGGCCGAGCGGTTGCGCTGGGAGTAGACCAGATTGATCGGAGCCTCATAGCCCGGCACCAGGCGCCGATAGGAGTTCGTGGTCGGGGCGCACAGCCCGCACAGCGCCCAGGCGTGGGTCAGGAGACCGCCGATATAATAGCGGGCAAGCTGGCTCAACTCGGCATAGTCGCCCCTGTCGTAGAACAGATTGGTCTCGCCCTTCCACAGCGACTGGTGAACGTGCATCCCTGAAGCATTGTCCTCGAACAGCGGTTTGGGCATGAACGTCGCGGTCATGCCATGCTGCTTTGCGGTGTTCTTCACCACGTATTTGTAGATCATCAGATTGTCCGCCATGCGCGTGAGCGTGGTGAAGCGCATGTCGATCTCGTTCTGGCCGCCGGTCGCGACTTCATGGTGATGGGCTTCGATCTGGATGCCGAGTTCTTCCATTGTCAGCACCATGTCGGTGCGGAGATCCTGCATGCTGTCGGTTGGGGGAACGGGAAAGTATCCCTCTTTCGGGCGCGGCTTGTGGCCCAGATTCGGCACTTCTTCCTTGCCTGTGTTCCAACTGCCTTCCCCAGAATCGATTTCGTGGAAGGCGTAATTGATGCCCTGTCCGTAGCGGACGTCGTCGAACACGAAGAACTCCGCCTCCGGACCGAAGTAGCTCGTCTCGGCGCGCCCGGTGCCCTTTAGATGGGTCTCAGCCTTCTGCGCGATGTAGCGGGCATCCCGGCTATAGGATTGACCGGTCACGGGATCGCGGATGTTGCAGATCAGGACCAGGGTCGATGCCAGCGAATACGGGTCGAGGAAGGCCGTGGTCGGGTCCGCGACGACCAGCATGTCGCTTTCCTGGATCTCCTGAAAGCCGCGGATCGATGAGCCGTCGAATCCGATGCCCTCGCTGAGAGCATCGATACTTGCCGCGCTCGGCGGGACGGAAAAATGCTGCCACACCCCCGGCAGGTCAGTGAAGCGCAGGTCGATCATCTGCACCTTCTCATCCGCGATCGCCTTTACGAGATCTTCGGCTGTCGTACATTTGGGAAACATGGCTTCGCTCCTGTCATGGAGAGCCGGTCATTAGAGATCACGCTGTCGCTCCGCCGCGACCAAGAACGGTTTGCGACGAATTCTGCTCCACCTTCTCGGTCGCCGCACCGGCACCCTCAGCTTTGGTGCGGCCCGCGCATCAGCTTCATGGCGTCTTCGATATGCCGCCAGGTCTTGGCGAGTTCGACGTCGCCCTTTGCTTCGAGCTCGATGGCGTTCTGGGCAGCCTCCGCAATGGCCTTGGCGCCATGTGCTTCCAAGAGCTGCCGCGCATAATCGTGGATTTCGATTTCTCGCATGGCGTCATGCTCCTCTCCTTCCGGGCGCAACCGTGAAATTCCAGTCGGGCCGAGAGCCGTAGACGTTGACACCTGGTTAAGCGCAGCAGTGTGCATCCTGCTGCGGCGCACTTGCAAGAGTGCTTTCCGCGTGATGGGCGGCCGGGAAGCGGCTCCGGAACACGGGCAGCGGCAACACAACGCAGGTCGGGCGGATGTCTTTCCAGTGCCGCTTCACCATATCCATGGGAGAGGGGAGGTGAGCGTCATGCGCATTCAACACTGGCAGGACGTTGCCAGCTTGTTGGTGGGTGTATGGCTGGTCGTGTCGCCCTTTGCCCTGGGCTTCGGCGGGGCGGCCGTCTGGATAACCATCGCGCTTGGGTTGGCTGTCATCCTGTTTGCCATCGAGGCATTTGTCATTCCATCCTATCTGGAGGAATGGGGCGAGATGCTCCTCGGACTGGCTCTGTTGCTGGCACCTTGGACGGTCGGCTACGAGCACGTCTCGGCGACGGTAAGCAGCATGCTATCGGGCATATTGGTGATCTTGTTCGCTGGCTGGGAGCTGGTGACCGATCGTGATTTCACCACCTGGTGGCACGATCGCTGGCATCACCGCGCCGGCTGAGAACGGAGTCGAACGGGCCTTGCACCGACCGCCATCTGGTGGCGGCCGGGGGGCGGGAATTGTGCGGAGCGCAGGGCTTCACGGCCCCGCACCAAGGCTATTCGATCACGACGCTGTCTTAGGCTCTATCGGTTGCCAGATGCTGATCTTGCGTGTCTCGGGCATCAGGAAAACGGCGAGCACGAAGCAGACCGCGGGAACTACGATCGGATAGATCAGCGCGTAGCCGACGCTGCCGGTGGCGGCGAAAGCCGCCGAGGTAATGAACGGCACCAGGCCGCCGCCCCAGCCGTTGCCGATGTGATACGGCACCGATACCGATGTGTAGCGGATCCTGCTGGGGAAGAATTCGGCCAGGAACGCGCCGACCGGCCCGTACACCATCCCGACGTAACAGACGAGGATGAAGATGATGAAGACTGCGATCGGATAGTTGATGTTTCCGGGCTGCGTGACCGTTCCGAGCCACAGATACAGCGGATAGTAGGTGATCGCGGCAAGCAGCATGCCTCCCAGGATCACCGGCTTGCGGCCGATCAGGTCCGACAGCCAGCCAAAGAAGATCAGGCTCGGCGTCGCAAGTAGCAGCGCGGCCCCGACGATGTAGGCCGAGGTCAGAGCGTCCACCTTGGAGACCTGCTGCAGGAAGTACAGCGCCCAGAACTGTCCGCTGTACCAGACTACGCCCTGTCCGATCAGGACGATGATGGCGATTCCGATGTATTTGATGTTCGAGCTAAGGAACGCTTCCTTCCAGGGGTTCCTGGTCATCTGCCCACGGGCCTTGATCTCCTGGAAGATCGGCGTCTCCTGGAGCTGGAGGCGGATGTAGATGGCGATGGCCACCAGCAGGAATGAGAGCAGGAACGGAACGCGCCATCCCCATTCGTTGAAGGCCTGATCGCCGAAATAGATCCGGGTCAGAATGATCACGGCCAGCGACACCACGATCCCGAGCGTCGGCGAGGTCTGGAGCCAGCCGGTGTAGTAGCCGCGTCTATCGTCGGGCACATGCTCGGCAACATAGGTGATGGCGCCGCCATATTCGCCACCCAGGCACAGGCCCTGGATCATGCGTAGCCCGAACAGCACGAACGCGGCGGTGAGACCGATCGACTGATAGGTCGGGATCAGGCCGATCGCGCCCGTTCCCAGTCCCATTCCGGTGAGCGTGATGAGAAACGTATATTTGCGGCCGACCCGGTCGCCCATCCATCCAAAGAGGAATGCTCCGAGCGGACGGATCAGGAATCCTGCAGTGAACAGGGCGATCGTGCTCAGCAGGGCTGCGACGGGGTGGGATTGTTCGAAGAACTTGACCGACAGAACGGCGGCCAGGCTGCCAAAGATATAGAAGTCATACCATTCGATGATGTTTCCGACCGACGCGGCAACAATCACGCGGCGAAAATCGCTCGGTACCTGAATTGCCATGTGCTGCTCCCATTAGTTCAATGACTTCTCCTCGCGTTTTTCAGCGCTCTATTCGCTCGCGGAGTACGCGTGATGCGCGACGCTACAGGCTTGATTTGCAAGTTGCGTCCGCAACGCCGGTCTCAGGGAAGCCTTGAACCACCTGAGAAGGGCTCCAGCGGTCTTCGAACCGCGAGCCACCACTGCCTCATCCCGTCTGTCCGGGCGGAGGCGCAGCCACAGTCTAATCCTCAATGGGACTGCGGCCTTATGAGACTTTCGGCGCAGTCGGGTTTGAAGCCGGCTGAAGAGCCAGCGCTAGGATTGGGAGCGCCACCGGCACGACGTTCGCATCTGTTCCGCTATCCCGTGGATACCTGCTTCCGGTAGCTTTGCGGAAACAGGGGTAGTCCAGGGCGCAGGATGTCGGACGAGGGCAGGACGCCGGGCGGCAGGCGCGGCTATGCCGGCACCTGGCCGCCGCGCGAGGCGGTGGCGCCGACGGGTGGGTATGCCCCGATCGGCGTCGGCGCCTGGCCGCCAATCGTCGAGACGTTGCGCCAGTGGGCCCGCCCCGAAGCGGGCGCCGGACGGCTTCTGCCCTGGGTGCCGGTCGCGTTCGGCAGCGGCATCGCGCTCTACTTCGCCGCCGACCATGAGCCGGTGCTGTCGGTCGCGGTCATCGTCGCGATCGCGCTGTGCGCTGTCGCGTTCCTGCTCAGGCGAGGGCGGGCGTTCGCTGTCGCCGTCATGATTGCCGCCGTTGCGGGGGGTTTTGCCGTTGCCACCTGGCGAACCGCGCGGGTCGCGCATGGCGTGCTGGCGCGGCCGATGTTCTCGGTGTCACTCACCGGATTTGTCGAGACGCGTGACATCCGCGAGCGCACCGACCGTTTCGTGCTGCGCGTCGCAAGCATCGAAAGCCAGCGCGGCGCGCCGAAACTTGAGCGCGTTCGGCTGTCGGTGAAGAAGGGCACTGCCCCCGAAGTCGGCAGCTTCGTCGAATTGAAGGCGCGGCTGCAGCCGCCGCTCGCTCCTCTGCGGCCCGGGAGCTACGATTTTGGCCGCGATCTCTATTTCCAGGGCATCGGCGCGTCCGGTTTCGTACTCGGCGCCATCAAGACGACCGCGCCGCCGGAAGGCCGCGGATTTACGCTGCGCTATGCGGCCTTCATGCAGGGCATGCGCGATGCGATCGATGCGCGGATCCGCAACGTGCTCGAAGGCGACAATCGCGCGATCGCGACCGCACTCCTGACCGGCCGGCGCGATGCCATCTCCGAGCCGGTGAATGATGCGATGTTCATCTCGGGGCTCGGGCACGTGCTCTCGATCTCGGGCTACCACATGGCCGTGGTGGCCGGCGTGGTCTTCTTCGCGGTCCGCGCGTTGCTTGCGCTGTTTCCGGTGCTCACCGTGGGCTTTCCGATCAAGAAATGGTCTGCCGCGGCGGCGCTCGTGGCGGCCGCCTTCTATCTTCTGCTGTCGGGTGCGGAGGTCGCGACGCAGCGCTCGTTCCTCATGACCGCAGTGGTGCTGATCGCCGTCATGGTCGACCGCCGCGCGGTGACGTTCCGGACGCTCGCGGTCGCGGCCATGATCGTGCTCGCGATCGCGCCGGAGGCGCTGGTACATCCAAGCTTCCAGATGTCGTTTGCGGCGACGCTCGGGCTGGTGGCGCTGGTGCAGATCGGCATGCCGCATCTGTTCGCCGCGCCAGACCATTCCACAACCGCGCGGATCGCGCTGTGGGGCGGGCGTGAGGTCGCGATGCTGCTGCTGGCGTCGTTGGTGGCGGGGCTGGCGACCACGCCCTATGCCGCCTTTCACTTCCACCGGGTGGCGCCCTTTGGCGTGCTCGCCAACCTCGCGGCGATGCCGGTGGTGTCGGCGCTGGTGATGCCGGCCGGGCTGCTTGGCCTGCTGGCGATGCCGTTCGGTTTCGACGGTGTGTTCTGGGCGATCATGGGCACTGGAATCGATTGGATGATCGTGGTCGCGCAGGGGGTCGCCGCGCTGCCGGGCGCGGTCGGCCACGTCAGTGCGTTCGGGATCGGCCCGCTGATCGCCGCGAGCCTGGGCGTCATCCTGCTCGGGCTGTTGCGCACGCCGCTGCGCTTCGTCGGCGCGGCGGTGCTTCTCATTGCGGTGGTCTGGGCGGTGAGGGCGCCGCAACCGGACATTCTGATTTCCGGCGACGGCCGCAATGTCGCCGTCCGCGGCGGTGACGGGCGGCTGCACCTGATGCGGACTGCGAAGGATGCGTTTCTCGCCAAGGAGTGGCTGGCCGCGGATGCCGATGCCCGCAGCGCGGGCGATCCGTCGCTGACGGAGGGCGTGTCCTGCGATGAGAGCGGCTGCGTGACCTCTGCGGCCGGTGGCGCGTTCATCGCGCTCACCCAGCGATCCGAGGCGCTCGCGGACGATTGCGAGCGGGCGGTGCTGATCGTGACCGCACGGCCGGTGCCGCCAGGCTGCGCGGCGGCGGTCATCGATGCCGAGCGGCTGCGGCGGCAGGGCGGGCTGGCGCTAAGGCGGAACCGGAACGGCTTCGTCATCGACGCGGTCAGGCCCGCCGGCCTCGACCGGCCGTGGTCGCCTGCGATGTCAGGCGAAGGCGAACCCGAGACCACGATCCGGATCCAGGGGGCACCCGTGCCGCGCGCCATCGATGCGACCCCGTCCGAATCCGACCTGCAGTCGGACGACTGAGCGCCCCCTTCAATCACCGCCGGCGTTGGCCGCTAGCTCGAAGGCGCCGAGCCGAAATTCATCCGGATCGCCCGAATGCGACGGCATTTGCACGAGCGTAAAGGTCGCATCCGGAAATCGCTCCCAGATCGCGAGATCTTCCGCTGCGACGGTGAGCCAGCCGAACCTGAACATGTATCGGCCGGGCTCAGCCACTCGTCCGGCTCTTTGCCATGTGATCTTGGTGACCACCGATCACGCCCCCTTGGCGAATAAAGCATCCGTTCCAACACAAAATCACATGCGCCCCCGGATGGCCTCCGGGGCCGCTCAAAACACTTTGCTTGTCACTCGCGGCAACGCTCCGCCGGCCGAGACCGGCGGCGCACGCTGCCCGAAGCTGTCTCAGCCGATGAACAGCGGGTTCGGCGCGGGGCGCTGCTCGACCGCCTTCGGTGCCGGCTCTGCAACATGATGCGTCACTGGCAATTGCAGCACGGTCGCCCGCTGCCCTTCGCAGAGCTGGGTCACCAGCACATGGCTGCCATCGGGAAACTCGATCGCGTCGTGATGACGATCCCGAATATGCGGATCGATCTGGTTGAACTTGCCGACGCGGAAGCCGGTCGTCTTGGTCCAGATCCAGCGATTGTCGTAACGGACGTTATCGGCGAACGCGAGTTCGGTCCCGGGAAGCATGCAGACTGCGACCGTCGGATCGCTTTCCGAAGCGAAGCCGCGGGTCGAAGTGCCGCGGAAGGTGGTGGTGATAAGCGTCTCTCCAACCTGGGCGGGACGCGTCGCCACGGCATGCAGGCTATAGTCACACATCGGATTGCTCCTCATTCGAGATAGCCGACCCGTGCCTGGGAAGAGGCGCAGGCCTCTATCAGAGTGGACGATAACTTATAAGCCTCTGCTTCGTTCTTGGCATTTGTACGGCCCGCGCCTTCGGTCCGTTCACAAACACGATAGCGAGACGCTGCCGCACATCACCTTGCACCGAAGTGCCCCGGCGAATTTACCGGGGCTTTCATTCTAATCATTCTAAGTCGTTCTTGTCATCGCCCTCTAGGGCAGAGCACCCACCTAAGTACCCAGACGGGGCTGCTGCGTCCTGGTCGTCTCAGTACTTGCGATAAAGCCCGATCAGCTTGCCCTGGATCCGCACCCGGTTCGGCGGCAGGATGCGGACTTCGTAGGCCGCATTGGCAGGCTCCAGCGCAATCGAGGCGCCGCGGCGACGGAAACGCTTCAGCGTGGCCTCTTCCTCATCGATCAGCGCCACCACGATGTCGCCGGTGTTGGCGGTTTCGTTGCGCTGGATCAGCGCCATGTCGCCGTCGAGGATGCCGGCCTCCACCATGGAATCGCCGCGCACCTCGAGCGCATAGTGCTCACCGGAGCCGAGCATGTCGGGCGGCACGCTGATGGTGTGGCTGCGGGTCTGCAGCGCCTCGATCGGCGTACCCGCCGCGATCCGGCCCATCACGGGAACAGCGACGGGACGGTTGCCATCGTCTTCGGCCACGGCCGCGCTGGTCGTGCGCTTGCCGAGCGTGCCCTCGATGACGCTCGGCGTGAAGCCGCGGCGGCCGTTGCCGGCGGCGGAGAGCTCGGGCAGTTTGATCACCTCGATCGCGCGGGCGCGGTTCGGCAGGCGACGGATGAAGCCCCGTTCCTCCAGCGCCGTGATCAGGCGGTGGATGCCGGACTTCGAGCGCAGGTCGAGCGCGTCCTTCATCTCATCGAACGAAGGAGGCACGCCGGCCTCTTTCAGCCGTTCGTTGATGAAACGCAGAAGTTCATACTGTTTGCGCGTAAGCATCGCGAGCATTCCCCCGGTTGGTAGCGTCGTTCGATCCGAGACTTGAGAAGAGCTGATCTCGGGAGTAACGCACTCCCATTCGTAGACAGCGAGTTTCGAAACAAATCATGAACGGACACTATATGTTCGATATGTGTTCCGCAACCACTTAATTTCTGGTGAACGCGATCAGAGATGCTTCAGTAGGTGCTGGTCGCGGCGTCATTCAGGCAATCGGAGAATGTCGCAAGGCGCGCCTTTTGCTGCGGCCGGCGCGAATGGCGGACGGATCACAAGTGCCTGCGCCGCAGTGAGATTCCCAAGCAGCGAACTGTCCTGCTTGGTGACCGGCGTTGCGATCAGCGTGCCGTCGTCGCGCTCTTCGAGAAGCGCGCGAAGATAATCTTCGCGCTGATCGTTGGCGGCGAGATCGCGGCCGAGCAGGGCGCTTTCGCTGACGTGATGAACAGCCGAGCGGCCGAGGAGGGCCCGAATCAACGGCACCAGGAACAGGTAGGCGCAGACATAGGACGACACCGGATTGCCGGGTAGGCCGATCACTCGCATCGTGCCGAGTCGGCCATGCATCATCGGCTTGCCGGGCCGCATCGCGATCTTCCAGAACGCCATGGTGACGCCCTCGGCCTCGAGCGACGGCTTTACGAGGTCGTGGTCGCCGACCGAGGCGCCGCCGGTGGTGATGAGGATGTCGGCGCCCGCGGCATGCGCGCGGCGGATGCCCTCGGTGGTGGCGGCAACCGTGTCGGCGGCGACCCCCAGATCGATCGCTTCAGCGCCTTCCGCGCGCGCCAGCGCCCGCAGCGCATAGCCGTTGGAATAGACGATCTGGCCCGGGCCCGGAGAGGTGCCGGGCATCACCAGTTCGTCGCCGGTCGCGAGCACGGCCACCTTCGGCCGGCGCCGCACGGCGAGTTCCGGATAGTTCATCGACGCCGCCAGCGACAGCGCGCGGTCGGTCAGCCGGCTTCCGCGCCTGAGCAGCACGTCGCCTTCACGGAAATCGACGCCGGCGGGACGGATATGCCGCCCGGCGATGGCAGCTTCGGTGATGGTGATGTGATCGCCATCGACCCGGGTGTCTTCCTGGATCACGACGGCATCGGCGCCGGCGGGAATGACGCCGCCGGTGAAGATCCGTGCCGCTTCCCGCGGACCAAGTTCCCGATCGAACGGCCGGCCCGCGGCGACTTCGCCGATCACCTTCAGCCGCGCGCTGAGATCGGCGGCATCGGCGGATCGCACCGCATAGCCATCCATCGCCGACATCGCCAGTGGCGGCTGAGTACGCTTTGCTGCGACGTCACGGGCGAGCGTGCGGTGATAGGCGGCATCGAGCGCGACCATCTCTTCCGGCAATGGTTCCGCGCCGGCGAGGACCGCGGCTAGCGCATCGGCGACCGGCATCAGGGCCACGGGCAACTCCTAAATTCCGAGCGCGAGAAGCGCGTTCGTCACATCATCTGACGATGTGACGTGAATGGCTGTGAGACCTGCCGCCCGTGCGCCGCGGATGTTCTCGGCGGAATCGTCGAAGAACACGATGCGCGAGGCCGGCGCGCCGATCGCCTTGACGACGTAATCATAGGCTTCCGCGTCGGGTTTCCGTAGCCCGATCGTCGACGAGAAGAAGATCTGGCGGAAGTGGCCGAGCACGTCCGAATAGGCTGTCGAGAAATGCTCGATATGGGGCGGATTGGTGTTCGAGAAAGCATAAAGCGGCAGGCGCGTCTTGGCGCGCGCCAGGTGCGCGGCGATTCCCGGCATCTCGCCGGCGAAGATCGCGTTCCAGCCTTCCAGGAACTGGGCGTCGGAGATGCCGATGCCGAGCGACTGCCGCAGGCTTGCGAAGAAGGCGGCGTCATCGATCTTGCCGACCTCGTGATGTCTGTAACTCTCGTCCATCACAAAGCGGGTGGCGAGCTCGCCGGGCTCGCAGCCGGCATGGCCGGCCCAGGTGGTCATCACCTTGCCGAAATCGATATCGAGCACGACGCGGCCGAGGTCGAACAACAGGACATCGGCGGCGCCGGGGGAGAGGGACGGTTGAGTCATGGCGAGGGCTGTGTACGAAAATCCCAAGGAGGCGGCAATGTCTTCGATTGTAACAACCGGGAACGGTGACACACATACCGCTGTCGTCCCGTCGAAAGACGGGACCCATAACCACAGGCGATTGTTGTGGCGTGAGCAAGCGGTGGTAGCGGAGCGCACTACAAAGGCCTGTGGTTATGGGTCCCGGGTCCCGGCTACGCCAAGGGGCTTCGCCGCGCCGCGCAAGCTCGGGACGACGGGGGGAAAGGTCCGATTCAATTTTCAAACAGCTTGAGGATGCGAGTCCACATTCTCGCGGCGCTTTGCGTCCGAGCTTTGCGTCACTTCCCACCCTCCTCGATATCAGAGGGCGCAGGGAAAGCCGGGTGCCGGTTGCACCCATGGGTCCCGTGCAACAAAAAGCACGGGGGTA